>CALVKT010000015.1 GCA_944333055.1 uncultured Clostridia bacterium | reverse complement strand
CCGCCGCCGGCGCCGTTTCCCCCACGCCGCCCGCGCTGCTGGCGAGGGTCGGCGTGGGAGTCGGTGTCGGGTCGGGCGGGTGCGCCGCGGTGGGTGTCGGCGTCGGTGTGGGTGTCGGCGTCGGCGTCGGGGTGGGCGTCGGCGTCGGGGTCGGCGTGGGCGTCGGCGTCGGAATCGGGGTGAGCGTCGGCGTGGGCGTCGCGGTCGGCGTGGCCGTGGGCGTCGCGGTCGGCGTCGGCGTGGCGGTCGGCGCGACCGTGGGCGTAGCCGTCGGCTCCGCAGTCGGCGTAGCCGTCGGCTCCGCAGTCGGTGTGGCCGTCGGCATCGCGATCAGCGTAGCCACGGGCGCAGGCGTAACCGGCGCGGGTGTCGCGCCGGTCATCTTCGCGCTGATGACCGCCACCTGATCCTGAATCAGCGGCCAGCCGAGCACCGCGGCAACGGCCAGGATCACAAGCACGACAAGCGCCGCGATCAGGCAACCGAATCCCCTTTTCTTCTTGCCCTTCTTCCGTTTCCCGGACTTGCGAACGGGTTCTTCTTCCTCATCGTCTTCCCAGTCCATCTCGTCATCTTCCATGGGCTGAGGGACGTGGACTCTCTTCTTTTCCTGAACGGCAGCCGGCTTGACAGCGGGCTCTTCGGCAATCTCCTGTTCGAGCTCTCCGGACGTGCGCTGCGCCTCCGCTTCCTGGGCCATGGCGAAGTCTTCAAAAGCGCGCTCCTGTGCGGCGGCACGCCTGCGTCTGCGCGGTGCAGGCGTTCCATTCCTCTGTTCGTCCAAATTCAGCACCTCATTTCAGACATGTTGTCTTGTCCCATTATACAGGATTCTCCCCGTTTTCTCAATCCCATTTTTGCGAAAATGTGACATGAAAAACACAATTTGCCTGTCGCACGTTCAAAATTGGATCATAAGATGAAAGCAAGCGGCGCACCCATGCCATTGCGCCGGAACGATGAAAGGATGTGTCCATTCCATGTCACTCTCTCCCTATGCGCTGCTGTGCGCGTGCAAACCCAAGCCCGCGCCCACCGTCGTCACGGCGTACGACCTGTACAGTCAGCAAAGCGCGGCGCAGTCCGCCGCCAAATCCGAGCCGGCCGTCTCAGCCGTTCCCGAACCGCGCACGCCGCCGAGCGCGCCGCCGGCCGCCGCGCCGCTCAGCCGCACGCATTACATCGCGGGCATCCAGTCGCGCCACAACGCCGCCACCCGCCGCGCGCACATGCGCACCGATCCGCTGGCATAGCAGCCTTTGCCGGGCTGCCATTTCAGAGCTCATCCTGCCAGCGGCCATGCGCGTATCGCGCCTGCGGCCAGCAGGGCGGCGGCGGCCAGCGCCGCTGCGGCATCACATCGGTCCGCGCCGTCGCATCGGGCTGTTGCGTCTCATCAGGCCGCGGCGGCATCGCCTGTTCGCGTGCATCGGTCAGATCGCTGCGCGCCTGGGCGGCGGGCTGCGCGCGCCGGCGCATGGGACTGCGCGCAAACGCCTCGCGCGCCCGCGCATCCGTGGCGAGCAGCAGGCGGTCGGCCGCCTCGACATAGCCGCCGCACAGCGCGCCATCCCCGCAAGGGAAGCGCTGCTCCGCGCCGCCCGGCGCCAGCGCGTATGCCCGCCGCTCGCCATCCTCAAAGAGCGCGATCAGCCGCGCGTCTCCCTGCCCGTCTCCGCTCACGCGGCAGCAGATGTCCGCCCCGTCGGCGATCACATAGCCCGCGGGACGGCCCGAAGCTTCCTTGAGCACAAAGCGCTTTCCCATGTCCATCCTCCCCATCATCGCGTTCCTCCCAATCTATGCCGGATTCAGGCTTGCCTTGCCTGCCGTTTGGCTGTATAATAAGATGATTGATCTGATGATATGGAGGCTCCTTGTGCAATATCGATTCTTGTCTCTTCTCCTCCTGTTGGTCTGCCTCGCGCCCTGCTGCGCCCTGGCCGACGCACAGGACACCGGCTATGCCATCTGCTTTGAGGATTTCATGGAATCCGCCGACGAGAGCGGCAAGCCTGCCATCCTCTACACCGCCAAGACGACGATCAGCCTGAACATGCGCAGCGAACCGGACCTGGACAGCGCGTCCCTGGGCCAGCTCGCCGAGCGCAAGACCGTCTCCATCTGGGGATACGATCAGGACTGGCTCTTCTGCTGGGACGACGAGGTGGGCATCTACTACATCCGCAGGCGGAACGTCGATACGATTGAGCCCGTCTCCGAGGACATCGCGCCCTACGGCGTCATCCCCAACCGCTTCATCGCCACGACCGCGCGCGACACCAGCCTGCGCGCAGCCGCCGGGGAGGACGCCGAGGAGATCGTACCCCTGCCGGAAGGCACGCGCCTGAGCATGTGGCTGATTGAGGACGGCTGGGCCGTCGTGCCCTACAAACGGCTGGTCGGCTACGTCTACGCGGGCGACCTGGCGGAGCTGACGCCCGTCGCGCCCGACGTCTCCTACGCGCAGGAAGACGACGTCATCGCGGCGTTCACGACGTTCTACTCGACCAAGACCACGGAGCTGAACATCGGCCGCATGGAGAACCTGCGCGTCGGCTGCGAGTACATCGACAAGACGTACCAGGCCGGCGAATCCTTCGACTTCAACGCGATCGCCGGCCCGTACCGCAAGAGCCGCGGCTACATGCCCTCGCCCGTGCTCATCGACGGCACCACGGTCGCCGGCTACGGCGGCGGCACCTGTCAGGTCTCCACGACGCTCTACAACGCGCTGCTCCAGCTGCCCGATGGCATCACCATCCTCTGGCGCCGGCCGCACGGCCCCGGCGGCGCGAACTACGCGCCCCACGGCGTGGATGCCGCCGTCGGCTCCGAGAAGAAGAACATCAATCTGGAATTCCGCAACGATTTTGACTTCCCGATCTATTTGGACAGCACCGTTCAAAACGGCGTGCTGTGCATCTGCATCCGCAAGGGAACGAAGTAACGCGAGGGCGTCCGAAGCATGGCACGGACGCCCTTTTGCATGGAGGAAGCGCATGTTTGAAGACGCCTATTTGAAGCGAAAGCGGCCCAACCGCGCCAAGCTGCTGCGCTACGGCTTTTGCCCGCAGGGCGACGCGCTGGTCTACGAGACGGACGTGATGGACGGGCAGTTTCGCCTGCACGCGTGCATCGATGGGCAAGGCGCGCTCTCCACGCGGATGATCGAGCGTGCGACCGGCGAACCCTATGCGCTCTATCGGCTCCCCTCGACCAGAGGCGCGTTCGTCGGCGCGGTGCGCGCCGCCGCAGACGGCGTGCTGACGGCCATCGCGCGCGCATGCTTCGAGCCGGACGCCTTTCACGGCGCGCAGGCCAGAGCGCTCATCGCGTATGTGCGCGAGACCTACGGCGACGAGCTGGAATTCCTCTGGGAAAACTCGAACAACGCCGTCTGGCGGCGGCAGGACAGCCGGAAGTGGTACGCCGCGCTGCTGACGATTCCCCGCTGCAAGCTGGGCCTTGAGGGCGAGGATGCGGTGGAGATCATCGACCTGCGCATCGAGCCGCAGGCCATGGCGCAGACCGTGGACGGCAAGCGGTTTTTCCCCGGCTGGCACATGAACAAGGCGCATTGGTACACCGTCATCATGGACGAGTCCGTCTCCACGGAGGCGCTCTGCGCGCGGATTGACAAGAGCTACGCGCTGGCAGGCAAGGGCGCGCCGCGCAAGGCGCGCGCGGGAAAGGCATGAAAAAAAGGCCCGAAGGCCTTTCTGTTTCGGCGGGTTCCGGCGAAAGCCGGGACATTTTTTATGCGCGGTATGCCTCGCGCAGCGCGCGCTTGCGCGCCTCCGCCTCATCGAGCATCGTCATCGCGTGGCGGACGCTGCTCTCGCTCTCGCAGGACGCGCCGCCCACCATGCGCGCGATCTCCCCGGCGCGCCGCTGGCGATCCAGATGCGTCACGGTCGTGTGCGTCACGCCGCCCTCGTCGCTCTTGCTCACCAGAAACTGCTCGTCGGCCATCGCGGCGATCTGCGGCAGATGCGTCACGCAGATCACCTGATGGTGGTCGCCAATCTGCGACATCTTCTCGGCGACGACCTGCGCCATGCGGCCGCTGATGCCCGTGTCGATCTCGTCAAAGACCATGCTGCGCGGAATGCCGGGCTTCTGCGCCAGCAGATTCTTGAGCGCGAGCATGATGCGCGAGAGTTCGCCGCCGGAGGCGACCCGCGCCAGCGGCTTCATCGGCTGGCCGAGGTTTGCGCAGAACATCATCTCGATCCGGTCCACGCCCTGCGCGCTGAAGCGGTCGCTCACGCGCTCGCCCGCCGCCAGGGGCGCAAAGGCCATCGACAGCCGCGCGTTCTTCATACCCAGCTCGCGCAGCTGCGCCTCGATGCTCGCCTCAAACCGCTTGGCCGCTTCCTGCCGTGCACGTGTGAGCTGCGCGCTGATCTCCTGAAGTGCCTTGCCGCTCTGGCGATACGCCTTCTCCAGCCGCTCCATGGCCTCGTCGCTGTCCTCCAGCTCGCCGAGCTCGGCGGCGATCTTATCGCGATACCGGATCATCTCGTGCGTCGTCGCGCCGTACTTGCGGTTGAGCCGGTGGAGCAGGTCGAGCCGGCTCTCCACGCGCTCGGCCTCCCGCTCGTCGTAGTCCATCTCCTCGCGCAGCGCGCTGAGCTCGCCGACCGCGTCTTCAACCTCGTAGCACAGGCTGTCCAGCCGCGCATACGCCGCTTCATAGCGCTGATCGAGCGACGACACCGGTGCCAGCGCGCGCACACCCTCGCGCAGCAGCTCCACCGCAGAGGATTCGCGCCCGCTGCCCGTATCCAGCAGCGCACACGCTTCGTCAAACGCCGCCATGATCTTTCCCGCGTTGCGATAGAAGATCTTCTGGCGCTCCAGTTCGTCCTCCTCGCCCGCCACCAGATGCGCGCCGCGCAGCTCTTCGAGCTGGAAGCGGAGCATGTCGATGCGCTGTTCCCGCTCGGCCACGCTCTTGCGCAGGCGCGAGAGCTTCTGCGCGCACGTGCGCCACGCCGCATACGCCTCGGCGCAGCGCGCAAGCAGCGGCTGCATCTCCTCGGCGGCGAATTCGTCGAGATACCCCATGTGGTTTTTGCTGTCCAGCAGCAGCTGGTGCTCATGCTGGCCGTGGATGTCCAGCAGCTGCGCGGAGATCTGCCGCAGCGTTTGCAGCGGGACAATCGTCCCGTTGATCCGGCAGATGTTCTTGCCCGCGCCCGTCAGCTCGCGGGAGATGGAAACGGTGTCTTCGTCGCCCTCCAGCGACAGCGCTCCGAGCATCTCCCGAACCTTCTCGTTGCCCTCGATGTCAAAGACGGCCTCCACGCGCGCCTTCTGCTTGCCGCTGGCGATGAGATCGCGCGCCGCGCGCTCGCCGAGCACGAGGTTGACCGCGTCCACGACGATGGACTTGCCCGCGCCCGTCTCGCCCGTCATGACGTTCATGCCGGGCGCAAAGTCGATGCTCATGGCGTCAATCAGCGCCAGATTGGAAATGCTCAGCTGCAGCAGCATGGCTCTTCCTCCTGCTTCATGCCTGAATCACAGCGCGGTGCGACGGACGCGCTCACTGAATGATGCCCTTGAAGCGCCGCACCACCGCGTCCACCTCTTCGTTGGAGCGCACGATGATCAAAATGGTGTTGTCGCCCGCGATGGTGCCCAGAATCTCCGGCCACTTGAGGTTGTCCACCGCCTCGGCCGCCACGTGCGCGCTGCCCGGCAGCGTGCGCACGACGACAAGGTTGTTGGCGCTGTTTATCTCCACGACGGAATCGGAGAGCATGCGAATCAGGCGGTCACTCGTGCCCGCGTCGCTCTTCTCCATCGTCGCATATCGGTAGCTCCCGTCCGCCGCGAGCACCTTGAGCAGGTGCATCTCGCGGATGTCGCGGGAGACGGTCGCCTGCGTGACCACCATGCCGTGCGCGCGCAGGGCCTCGGCCAGCTCTTCCTGCGTCTGGATGCTCTGCGCCTGCACGATCTCGCGAATCAGCGCCTGACGTTTTGCTTTCATATGGGCCTCCTGAATCATAAACTCCACTGCGAGAGCTTGTCCTTGAGCAGGGAGAAGTAGTTGCGTTTTTCATCAAACCGGATCAGCAGCGCATCGTGCGGGGAGCGGATGACGCTGATCTCTTCGAGGTTGCGCATCTGGCAGACGGCCTGCCCGTCCACGGAGAGCTGAATGCCCTCGCGCATCTCCTTCATATGAATCCGCAGGCGCACGCGCTCCCCGGCGGAGAGCACGATGGGCCGTGCGGAGAGCGAGTGCGGGCAGATCGGGTTGAGCACGAAGCACGGCACGTCCGGCGCGACGATGGGCCCGCCCGCCGAGAGCGAATACGCCGTGGAACCCGTGGGGCTGGAGAGCACCAGCCCGTCGGCGATGTAGTGATCCACCAGCATGTCGCCCACGTAGGCGTCCAGTGCGATCATCCGCTGGGACAGGCCGCGCGAGATGGAGACCTCGTTGGTCGCGTGCGCCAGCACGCGCCTGCCGCCGCAGTCGCCCTCCACGCGCAGCATCATCCGCCGCTCGATGCCGTATTTCCCCGCCAGCAGCCTGTCGAGCGCTGCGCTGAGATCGCGGGGCTCGGTCTCCAGCAGAAAGCCCATGCGCCCCAGATTGATGCCCAGCAGCGGGATATCGCAGCAGACGAAGGCGTCCAGCGCGCGCAGCATCGTGCCGTCGCCGCCGAAGACGAAGATCGCGTCGATCTCCCCCGGCGCCGGGCGCTCGATCAGCGCGCAGTCCGCCAGTTCCGCCTGTGCGTTTGCCCGCAGCCACGGCGCGTCCTCCTGCAAAAAGCAGAACGATATCCCGCGCGCGCGGCAAAGCCGCGCACAGTCACCGATGACCTGCGCCGCCGTCTGCTTGCCCGTGTTCAGGTAAAAGAGCACCCGTCTGATCAAACCGGCCGTCCCCTTCTGCGGCTCATGCGTCGCGCAGGCCTTCATGCGCCTGCGCCACCACCGCGTCGATCTCCGCCTGCGTCACGCTGTGCGTCGCGCAGGACCTGGGCAGAATGTGCACCAGAAACTCGATGTTGCCCTCCGGGCCCTTGATGGGCGAAAAGGACAGCGCCTGCGCCGCCCACCCCAGATCGTGCTCAATGAAGGCGAGCACCTCAGCGATCACGTCGCGGTGCACCTGCGCGTCGCGCACGACGCCCTTCTTGCCCACGCGCTCGCGCCCCGCCTCAAACTGCGGCTTGATCAGCGAGATGAACGCGCCGTCCTCGCCCATGATCGCCGCCGCTGCGGGCAGAATCCGCGTGATGGAGATGAAGGACACGTCCATCACCGCCAGCGTCGGCTGCAAAGAGAGGTCCGCGCGCGTGAGATAGCGCGCGTTGGTGCGCTCCATCACGGTCACGCGCGGGTCGTTGCGCAGCTTCCAGTCGAGCTGGCCGTAGCCCACGTCGATGGCGAATACGTGCGCCGCGCCATGTTTGAGCAGCACGTCCGTAAAGCCGCCCGTGGACGCGCCCAGATCCATGGCGACCACGCCGGCGGGATCGACGCCGAACACGCGCAGCCCCTTTTCCAGTTTGAGCGCGCCGCGGCTGACGTAGCCCGTACCGCTCTGGCGGACGGTGAGCGCGTCCCCGTCCGTGACGCTCACGGAAGCCTTGGTCACCTTGTTCTCGCCGATGTACACGACGCCGGACATCACGAGCGCCTGCGCCTTCTCCCGGCTCTGCGCCAGTCCGCGTTCCACCAGCGCCACATCTACCCGCTTCTTATCCGACATGCTGCTTCTCCGTCAACGCCTGTTTAATCTGCTGCGCGATCTGCTCAGGCATCAGGCCGCATTCCTCCAGGAGCTGATCGACCGTGCCGTGCGCGATGAAGCGATTGGGCAGGCCGAGGATGGCCGCCGGCTCCGGCGCGCCGTATTGGACGCACAGCCGCGCGATCTCCGAGCCGAAGCCGCCGATCAATTCGCCTTCCTCAATGGTGACGATCCGCCGGCCCTGCGCAAAGAGCGCGCGCAGGCAGTCCATGTCCATGGGCCGCAGGCTCCAGCAGTCGATCACGCCCGCCCGGATGCCCTGTGCCGCCAGAAGATCGGCGGCCAGCAGCGCGTGCTTCGTCATGCGGCCGTAGGCGAGCAGCACGCAGTCCTCGCCCTCGCGCATCGTCTGCCAGCGGCCCACCGCAAGCGGCGCTTCGCCGTCCAGCGCCGCATACGGCGCAACGCCGTCCTTGGGATACTGGATGACGCAGGGGCCGGGGAGCGCCAGCGACGCGCGCACCGCCGCGCGGATTGAATCCGTGTCGCGCGGGGCGAGCAGCGTCAGATTCGGGATGCTCAGGAGCATCGGCACGCTGAGCACGCCGTGGTGCGTCTTGCCGTCGTCGCCCACCAGCGCCACGTGATCCGAGAGGATCGTCACCGGCAGGTTTTGCAGGCAGACATCGTGCACGATCTGATCGTACGCGCGCTGCAAAAACGTGGCGTAGACCGCGAAATACGGCTTGAGGCCCGCGCGCGCCATGCCCGCCGCCATGCTCACGGCGTGCTGCTCGGCGATGCCCACGTCAAAGAATCGATCCGGATAGTACTTGGCAAAGTCTGTGAGGCCCGTGCCGCCCGTCATGGCCGCCGTGATCGCCACGACGCGCGCATCCTCCGCGGCGAGCGCGCACAGCGCCCCGCCCGCGACCTGCGCCGCGCTCTCCCTGGCAGACTGATTGCGCTTCAGGCCGTTTTCCACGCGGAAAGGCGCCACGCCGTGAAACTTCTCCGGCTGGCGCTCTGCCAGATCGTAACCGTATCCCTTTTTGGTGATGACGTGGATGAGCAGCGGCGTGTCGTTGATCCGCTTGGCCTCCTCAAACACGCGCGTCATCTCTTCGATATTGTGCCCATTGAACGGGCCCAGATAGCGAAAGCCCAGCGCTTCAAACAACTCGCCCTCCGTCACGACGGACTTGACCATGTTCTTGACCTTCTCGATCAGGGCGGCGGTCGGCTTGCCCAGCAGCGGTATGCGCTGGATGTGGTGCTTGACGCGCTTCTTGCCGCCGTACCAGGAGGCGCTGGCGCGCAGGTGCTTGAAGTACTCGGTGAGCGCGCCGACGTTCTTGGAGATGGACATCTCGTTGTCGTTGAGCACGACGATCAGGCGGCTCCTGCCGTTGCCCGCGTCGTTCATCGCCTCATAGCACATGCCGCCGGTCATCGCGCCGTCGCCGACGACGGCGACCACGTGATAGTCCTCGTGGCGCAGGTCGCGCGCGCGCGCCAGCCCCAGCGCCATGGAGATGGCCGTGGAGGAATGGCCCGTGTCAAACAGATCGTGTTCGCTCTCCGCGCGGCACGGAAAGCCGCTCATGCCGTGATAGGAACGAAGCGTCGGGAAGATGTCCTGGCGCCCGGTGAGCAGCTTGTGCGCGTAGATCTGATGGCCCACGTCGAAGATGAGCTTGTCCTTCGGGCTGCTGAACGCGCGGTGCAGGGCGATCGTCAGCTCCACATCGCCCAGATTGGAGGCCAGATGCCCGCCCTGGCGCGAAACCGTGTCGATGATCGTCTGCCGGAGCTCAGTGGCGAGCGCCTCGCATTCGGACGCGCTCAGCTTCTTGACGTCTTCAGGGCCATGAATTGCGGTCAAAACCCCCATCTCACAGCGCCTCCTTACGCGTCTTCTTTTTCTTCTGTTTCGTGCCGCTTTTCTGCTGGAATACAGCCATCACGCGGCCGACCGCCAGCATGATCTGCGCGCTGTTGGCGATGGCAAAGCCCTTGCCGTACGCCTTGCCGCCGATCATGAACGCGGAGGTGAAGGCCGTGATGAGCATGGACGCGACGGCGCTCTTCAAGCCCATCGAGACGAGATACGCCGCGATGACCGAGCCGGCCGAACCGGAGATGATGCCCACGATGTCGCCCACGACGTCGTTGAGGATGTTGGAGACGCGTTCGGCCTTGCGGATGAGCAGCAGCGCCTGCCGCGCGCCCAGGATGCGCTTGGATGCCATGGCGATAAAAGGCTGCTCGTCTGCAGAGGTCACCGCCGTGCCGACGATGTCCGCGATGATGCCCAGCATCACCAGCATGAGCAGCGAGAGCACCGCGACAAAGATCCCCGCGGATTCCATGAACACGCTGGTGATCAGGGACATGACGATTGAAAGACCGAAGGAGAGGCACACGACGGTCAGCACCCATCTCTGCTGGCTCTGCCGGGTCTTTTCTTTTTTACTCACGTATTGCTTCACTCCGAAAGATTGATTGAGGAACATTCCAAAAAAGCCCACGAACAGGCGTGGGCAGTTGCTTTTGACGAGAGGTGGTGATACAACAAATAAACCTTGCGGCATAGGTTCGGTAGGATTTCCCCGCCCGTTACTCCCTGTCGCCATAGGAGCGGTTTCCCTTGAAAACGAACGTTGCGCCGTTTCCGTGCGCACGACCGAATTACCACTGAGTCCACACTGTAATCTCTGTTATATCCTCATCGACAGTCTAGGAGCTTTCCTCGGCAGCGTCGGCTGTCCCCTAGCCTCTTTTGCAGCCGTGGTTTCACACGGCGATCGCAGCGGTTTCCGTGAGCCTTTGGTCACCGCGCGTTGTTCCGCGATCCGCCACCACCACTCAAGGCAGGCTACACTGCAGGCAGCTTGGGTACCACCATGCAGGTTTTCATGATGCAAGCGCATCATGCCTCCACGAAAAATGGGTCGAACTCCGTCATGCCATTGACGGCCGCCCATAATTCTTACTTCCAGCACCGACCCCCGACTGGGCGTCAGCAGCCGGTACCAGAAACTTCATCGATATGCCCTTCAACGGATTTTTAGCCCCGTCTTCAGGGACAGCTCTGCTGACTAGAATACTGCACCACCTACGGCGTATTATACCACACCTGTCAAGTCCGCGCAAGTGTCTGCGCCGCCGGTCAGTCACGCCATCAGCGTGCCGATGAGGATGCCCAGCAGCGCGCCGGCCATCACCTGAATCGGCGTATGGCCCACCAGCTCCTTGAGCCGCTCCCCGTCCAGCGCATAGCCGTTGCCCGATAGCGCGTCCATCAGGTGGTTGATCACCGCAGCGTTGCGGCCTGTGGAGCGGCGCACGCCCGCCGCGTCGTACATCACGACGCCCGCAAAGCAGAACGCCAGCGCAAAGATCGAAGAGGAAAAGCCCTCCCTGAACCCGATGACCATCAGCATGGCGCAGACCATCGAGGAATGCGAGCTGGGCATGCCGCCAGAGCCGAGCACGCGCGAGCGGTCAAACCGCTTGCTGATCGCCAGCGTCAGCACGACCTTGAGCGCCTGGGCAACCGCCCAAGCCAGCGCTGCCGCCTGTATCACGCGGTTGCCCAAAATGTCAAGCACAACCCCCAAAGTTGTTCCCTCCGTCCTTCTTCTGACCTGTCAACTCTTGCGCGTGCGCATCTGCGCCGCAAAGCCATGCAGGAATGCAGCACGCTCCCCGAAGATCGAAAGCGCCTCCTCCGCCTCATCCCACAGCCGTGCGGAACGCTCGCGCGCCGCCGCGACGCCCACCAGCGCCGGCCAGGTCATCTTGCCGCGCTGGGCGTCCATGCCGGTCTGCTTGCCCAGCAGCGCCGCCTCGCCCTCCACATCCAGCAGGTCGTCGTCGATCTGAAAGGCGATGCCCACGCAGAAGCCAAAGCGGCACAGCGCGTCCCTTTGCGCCTCGTCCGCCCCGGCGATGTAGGCCGCCGCCAGCAGCGGCGCCGTCAGCAGATCCGCCGTCTTGTGCGTGTGGATGTAGAGCAGGCGCGCCGCGTCCGGCTCCATGTGCTCGCTGAGCAGATCGAGACTCTGCCCTGCGATCATACCGCGCACGCCCGCGCGGTTTGCAATCGCATCCGCCGCCCGCACGAGCCCCTCCATGTTCCGCGGAAAGCGCAGCGCGTTGCCCAGCAGGCACTCATAGGCGTAGTTGAGCAGGCCGTCGCCCGCCAGGATCGCGTGGCCCACGCCGTATACCTTGTGGTTCGTCGGGCGGCCGCGGCGGTAGTCGTCGTCATCCATGCCCGGCAGATCGTCGTGGATCAGCGAATACGTGTGAATCATCTCCAGCGCGGCGGCCGGCGTCTTCGCCTGCTCGATATCTCCGCCGAGCATCTGACAGGCGGCAAGCAGCAGCACCGGGCGAACCCGCTTGCCGCCCGCCATCAGGCTGTAGCGCATGGCGGCGCACAGGTGCTGCGGAATGGCATCCTCCTGCGGGCACGCCGCGTCCGTTTCGGGCAGCAGGCGTTCCAGCTCCGCCTCAAGCATCCCGACATATTGCGCGTACTGCTCAAGATACGTCATGTTCATCCTCCTCAAACGTCCCGATCTCCGCCGTCTCCGGGTCGATCGTCTCCATGCGCCGCTTTTGCCGGGCGAGCATCTCTTCAAGCTGCCCGTGCAGCGCCACGCCCTCCTCGTAGAGCGACATCGCCTCTTCCAGCGGCAACTCGCCGTCGCTGAGGTGCTCGACCAGCGCGTCAAGCGCCTGCATGCCCTCTTCAAAGGTGATCGCTTTCTTCTTCCTGGCAGCCATGCTCAATCCTCCCCGGTCGTGTTTGCGGCAATGCGCGCCTGCGCCGTGCCGTCCGCAAAGCGAATCGTCACCGCGTCGCCCGCGGCGAGCTGCGCAGCGGAGACGACCGGCTTGGCCGCGCGGCTGACGATGGCGTAGCCGCGCGCGAGCACGCGATACGGGCTGAGCATGTACAGCTCGCGCCCGCGCTGCGCCAGCCGCGTTTCGTGCCGGCCCATCTGCCCCTGCGCCGCACGGCGAAGCTGCACGCCAAGCTGCGCGAGCCGCTTTGCCTCCGCCTCCAGCCGCGCCTGCGGCCTGCGCGCGGCGAGCGCCGCGGCGGCTGCGTGCAGCGCCGCTTCCCGCCGGGCAATCCGGCGCACCGCCGCATCGTCCAGCGCTCGCCTGAGCTGCGCCAGCTTGTCCATCGTCTGCGTGCGCAGCGGCGTCACGCACTCCGCCGCCGCAGACGGCGTGGGCGCGCGCAGATCCGCCGCCAGATCGCACAGCGTCACATCCGTCTCATGGCCGACCGCCGAGACGATGGGCGTCGTGCACGCGGCGACCGCGCGCACGACGCATTCCTCGTTGAACGTCCACAGGTCTTCCATCGAGCCGCCGCCGCGCGCGACGATGATCACGCTGACGCCGTCCATGCGCGAGAGCAGCTCAATCGCCTGCACGACCTCCTGCGCCGCGCCGGCGCCCTGCACGCGCACGGGGCACAGCAGCATGCGCGCCTGCGGGTCGCGCCGGAAGGCGACGTGCATGATGTCGTGAATGACCGCGCCGGTGGGCGATGTGACCACGCCGATCGTATCCGGATACGGCGGCAGGGATCGCTTGCGCTCAAACAGCCCTTCCTTCGCGAGCCTGTCCTTGAGGGCGAGCAGCCGCTCGTAGAGCACGCCGACGCCCTCCGCGCGCAGATCGTTTGCATAAAACTGCATCTGCCCGCCGCGCACGTACAGACCTGCACTGCCGGAGACGACCGCGCGCATGCCCTCAAACGGCGTGACTTGCAGGTTTGCCGTGTCGCTCGCGTACATCACGCAGGCGATGGCGGACAGCTCGTCCTTGAGCGTGAAGAAGATGGTGCCCGACTGATGAAACTTCAGGTTGCTGATCTCCCCGCGCAGCGCTACGCCGTGGAGCATCGGGTCCAGCTGCAGCATGCGCCGGATGTACTCGTTGAGCTGGGAGACGGTCAGCGTCAGTTTAGCGGCCATGGCGCGCCGCCGCATCGATCGTGTTGCACAGCAGCATGGCAATCGTCATCTGCCCGACGCCGCCGGGCACGGGCGTGATGCAGCCCGCCGCCTGCGAGACCGCGTCAAAGTCCACGTCGCCCACGAGCCGCCCGTCCACGCGGTTGATGCCCACGTCGATCACCGTCGCGCCGGGCTTGACCATATCCGCCGTCACAAAGCGGGGACGGCCCACGGCCGCCACCAGGATGTCCGCCTGCCGCGCGATTTCGGCAAGGCCCTGCGTGCGCGAGTGGCAGACCGTCACCGTCGCGTTGGCCGCGAGCAGCAGCATGGCCATGGGCTTGCCCACGATGTTGCTGCGGCCGATGACCACGGCGTGTTTGCCCGTCAGGTCGATTTCATAGGCTTCCAGCAGCTTCATCACGCCCAGCGGCGTACAGGGCACAAAGCCCGGTTGGCCAATCATCAGCCGTCCGGCGTTCATCGCGTGAAAGCCGTCGACGTCCTTGTCCGGGTCGATCAGGCGCAGCACGCGCGCCTCGTCGAGGTGCCGTGGCAGCGGAAGCTGCACGAGGATGCCGTGCACGGATGCGTCCGCATTGAGCCGCGCGACCGTCTCCTCGACGTCCTGCTGCGTGCAGTCCTGCGCAAGCCTCACGACCGTGGAGCGGATGCCCGTCTTGCGGCAGCCCGTCTCCTTGTTGCGCACGTAGACCTGGCTTGCCGGGTCCTCGCCCACGAGCACGACGGCCAGATGCGGCGTCACGCCGCGCTCGATGAGCGCTTTGGCGCGCAGCGCCGCTTCCTCCTTGACCGCGTTGGCGACGGCCCGTCCATCCATCAGCGTCATGGCGATTCCTCCTCCTTGTACCTGTCCGCGCCCAACAGCGCCACGCCGACCGCATTGTCGCCGGAGAGCTCCGGCCGGGCAAAGCAGAGCCTGCATGAAAGCTTGCGCTTCTTCGCGCGGGCGCGCATCATCTCGCGCAGCAGCGTCGAGGACGCCACGCCGCCCGCCAGCAGCGCCTGCCGGCAGCCCGTCCCCTCGCACGCGTTCTCGATCTGGCGCACGATGGTGCGCGCCAGAAAGTCGAACACCTCCGCCGCAATCTGCTCGCGGGTCATGATTTCCTCTTCCAGCCAGCGCGTGATCTTGTTCTCCGCGCCTGCCAGGCAGCAGTCCACGCCCTTGATGGACACGCCCAGCAGCGCCTGCACGTCCCTGGCCCCTGCCATCGCCAGCCGCTCCAGCGACGGCCCCGCCGGGAACGGCAGGCCCATGCGCACGCCCGTGCGGTCCACGAGCTGACCGGCGTGCAGGTCGCGGCTGCCGCCCAACAGCGTCAGCGCCCCCTGTTCGCAGCGCAGGATCTCCGTCGTGCCGCCGGACAGGTGCAGCGCCAGAAACGGCGCCGCCGCGTCGATGCCCGAATCGACCATCGCCGCGCGCACGTGCCCCTCCTGATGGCTGACAGGATAAAAAGGCACGCGTAGCAAGGATGCCGCTGCGCGCGCCTGACTTTCTCCCGCCCGAAAGACGGGCATATACGACTCCTGCGCCGGCCTGGGGCGCGTACTCGCGCTCACGGCGACGATCTGCGCCTGCGGCGCATCGGCCAGCACGCCGGCGATCCGCTCCGGCAGGCGCTTCACATGCTGAAACAGCCCCTCCGACTGCATCAGCCCGCGCGCACCGGCCTCCACCGTCAGCAGGCTGCGCGAGGCGGCGAGGATCTCGCCCGTCACGCTGACCAGCGCCGCGGAGGTCGTGTAGCAACTGGTATCAATGCCCAGAACCGCCCTCATGCCTGCGCCGCCAGCTTTCTGCTGATGGTGCCCAGCACACCGTTGACGAACGCGCAGGAGGACTCGCTGGAATACTTGCGGGTCAGCTCCACCGCCTCGTTGATGGATACGGCGGCCGGCAGGGACGCATACTTCATTTCATACACCGACAGGCGCAGAATCGCCCAGTCCACGCGCGAGAGACGCTGAAGCGTCCAGCCGCGCAGGCAGGCGGCGATCTGCGCATCCAGATCCGCCGCGTGCTCCTTGACGCCTGCGGCCACCGCGTCGATGTACGCGCGGTCGCTCTCGCCGGGGACGTAGTCGATCAGGTCGACGAGGACCTGCGTCTCGCCGTCGCCGCCAAAGAGTTGTTCAAAGACAAGCTGCATCGCAGCTTCACGTGCAATAGGACGCGCCATTTTCTTTTGCTCCGATCCTCATTGTAGTCAGTCTTCCCGATGGAAGAAGAGAACGATGCTGCGGATAAACTGCCGCTTATCCTTCACGCCGCCGATGAACGCGCCGATCAGGCAGAACAGCGCGATGAGCAGCGTCTTGCCCACGCCGATGGTCAGGCACAGCACCGCAAAGAGGAGCCCGACCGCGATGCCAAAGAGCGTACAGGGCACGGTGCCGGGCGTCAACATCTGCGAAAAAAACGTCTTCTTGTCATCCATCATGCCGTTTCACCCGTCTCAACCTGCTCAGACGCGTCCTGCGCGTCCGCCTCCTGCGCCTGCACAGCCTGCGCGGCTGCCTCTTCGGCCTCTTCACCGGCCTGCGGCGCATCGCCCGCCGGCTCGACCGCCTCGACGCTCGCCGCGTGCGCGGGCACGGCGTCCACTTCCACAAGCAGCGGTTCGCCCTCCTTCGTGCCGGCAAGCGGCTCGCGCCCCAGCAGCGACGCCGGGATGGCATACGGGGAATCGGCGGTCGCCTCGCTGGGCGGGATCATGCCGTCCACGAACACGCGCACCTCTTCCACCGACACGCCGGAACACGCTTCAAGATACCGCTTGATCTGCTTTTGCAGCGCGGAGATGGCCAGCGGCATGCTGATGTCCGCCTGCAGGGCGATGTGCACATCCACGCGCACGCGCTCCTCGTCGCTGGAGAGCGAGGAGGAGACGACCTTGATCTCCGCATGCTGATTCAGGCAGCGCTGCACCAGCGACTCCAGCGCCTTGACGGAGATGCGCACCATGCCGTTTTCATTGTGCTGAATCGCGAAATTGCTCGAGCGCTTTTGGCGCGACGGCAGAATCATGACGAAGAGCCGCAGCGCAAAGAGCACCATCACCACGGCGACGATGATCAGCGCTACCTTCGTCTTGAAGGTCATGTTGGAGATGCGGCCCAGCAGCAAAACGGCCGGGTCCACGGTGATCCTGCCCAGGAAGAGCGCCACCGCCGCCACAGCAGCGAGCAGCGCGCACAGCGAACAGAACAAAATCACGATGCGATCTCGAACGGGATGCTTCATTGCGTGTTTCCTCCCTTGCGTCGTTGGGCGGCTGGCGGATTATGCCTGTGCGTCGTCCTGCACATCGGCCTGCTCGCCGTCCTCGCTCGGTTCCTCCTCGGATTCCGTCTGCACGGTCTCCGCCTCGATCTGAGCGTGTTCCTCTTCGTCCGCGGCGATGGTCAGCGCGGCCTTCTGGCTGAGCTGCATCTCCTGATTCTCCTTCTCAAAGCTGACGCCCACCACGTGCAGATCGACCTTTTCCACATGCAGCCCGGTCATCGACTCGATGGACTTGCGCACGTTCTCCTGCGCGTCGCGGCCCACCTTCTGGATGGGCATGCCGTAATCGACGGTCACGCTGACATCGACGCTGACATCCTCGCCGGCCATGTCCACGCGCACGCCGCGCGGCACCTTGCCCTTGCTGATGATGCCGGAAATCGAGCTGGCGCCCACGATGCCGGAAATGCCTTCCACCTCCGACGTGGCCACGCTCACGATGGTCGAAATGACTTCATTGGCGTATGTGATCTGACCGTTATCCTGATCCTTTTCCATATCCATGGTCATGTTCTCGTTCATAACAAACACCTCCCTATGGTCGTTCATTAGTATAGCAGATTTTTGTCCCGCGCACAATCTTCTCCTTCATTTTTTTGATAGAATGATTTTGACGCACGCGGCCGGCATGCCCGTCTGCGCCGTCGCCGCGTCGATCATGCGCACGCGGTTCTGCTCGTTTTCCGCCGCCTGCCAGGGCACGATCAACGTCACGGCCTCCTCGGAGAGCACCGCGGCCGTCTCGCCAAAGCCCATCTGCGAGAGCACGGCGGCAAGCGCCGCTTCCTTTTCCATGCGCACGGCGATGGCCGTCTTCTCTGAAAAGGCCTTCTCTTTCGCCTCCTCGTCCGCGTCCGGATCGCCGATCACGCTCTCAAGCAGCGCGAGCGCCTCCTCGCGCGATGCGGCGAGCGCCTGCTTCGTCTCCTCCAATGAGGCAGCGGCAAGCGCCTGCGCGCTGACCGTCTCCACCGTCATGGGCACGCTCACCGTCGCCGTCTGCGCCGGCCTTGCGCCCAGGTATCCGCTCGCCGCCAGCAGCGTGAGCAACGCCGTGCAGCTCATTACGCGCGCCGCCTTATCCCGTCCCATGTCATCCACCTCCCGTCACAATGCTCACCGACGCCGCCGGCAGCCCCAGCAGCGCACACAGCGCCTCCCGAAGCGCCATCGCCACCTGCGGATCGTCCGCGCCCTGCGCCACGGCCACCGCGCCGCAGGGAACCTGCTGCGTCTGCGCCGAGCCCAGCGCGCCCGATGATACCGCCACCTCGCGCGTGCGGATCGTCACCTCCACCTTGCCCGCGCCCGCCACGCCGGAGAGCGTGCGCGCCGTGCGCGCCTCCAGCGCCGTCTCACCGGTGTGCCCGCCCGCCGCCAATCCCAGGAGCAGCAGCGCCAGGAGCAGCATCAGCATGGCCTGCGGCGTCAGCGCCGCGCGCAGCCTCGAGAGGACGTCCTTCACGCGCTTCACCTTCCATCTCTATTGCATGAGGATTGTCAGGATGCCCATCAGCTCCCGCTCCTGAGACAGCGCCGCCGCCATCTCCTGCGCGCCGGCAATCACCAGATGCAGCATCAGCAGCCCGCCGATCATGCGCAGCGCGTCCTGTCCTTCCGTCTGGGCAAAGGCCGTCTGCATCAACGCGCAGACGGCGCACAGCGCGCACAGGCGCGCGATCAACGTCATCACGAGATCCCCTCCTCACCGGAGCATCGCCGTCAGGTTGCCCACCAGCAGAAGCTGCACGATGAGCAGAAAATACATCGTGCCCACGCAGAGCATCGTGATGAGAAACAGCACGATCGTGCGCGAAAAGTCGCCGATGGCGCGCACGATCTCCGCGTCGGCCACCGGTTCAAGCAGCGCCGCGCTCAGCTTCATGATGAAGACCACCGCCAGCGTGCGCATCATCGGGCCGAGCACCGCGCCAAGGAGCACGAGCACCGCTGCCACGCCCAGCGCATTTTTGACGATCAACGTGCAGCCGACCAGTGTGTCCATCGTGTCGGAGAACATGCCGCCGACCACCGGCACGAAGTTGTCCACGGCGTACTTCGCCGCCCGGATGGCCACGCCGTCAATGGACGCGGTGCACACGCCCTGCAGGGACATCGCGCCCAAAAACACCGTGAAGCTCACGCCCAGCAGCCAGCAGACCGCGCTGCGCAGAAGCTGGGCCATGCGCGTGAGATGCGCCCTGTCGGACAGATGGTTGACCGCCGTGACCGCACAGGTGCACATCACCAGCCGCAGGATCACCTCCCGCGCCAGAAACACCATGCTGCCCGACGCCGCCACGACCATCGGGTGCAAAAACGCCGAGGACGCGCTGCCGCCCAGCGCCGTGAGCAGCGTGAGCAGCAGCGGAAGCAGCTTGTCCATGCGATCGGTCATCGCCGTGATCGTGCTGCGCGCGTGTTCGAGTTCCGAAAAGACGACCAGCATCACCGGGATCAGCGTCAGGATGAAGCACACGCCGCGCGAGAGCGGGGCGAGCGCGTCGTGCTGCGCGCCGAGCGTGTGCAGCAGCAGGCTCGCCAGCAGCACGGGCAGCATGAGCGAGAGCATCAGCGCGCCCAGGCTTTGCAGCGCTTCAAAGAATGCGCTGAGCACCGCCTCCACCGCTTCCTCCGCGGAGAATGTCTCGCCCGATGCGATCGCGCGCACGAGGTCGCGCAGGCTCCCGTTCCAGCCGAGCGCCCTGACGTCGTGCAGCTGCGAAAAGTCGAGCTCGTCCATGACCACGTCGATCGTCTCCCGTATATCCGCCCGCACCTCGTCCGTCGTCTGTGCGTCCGCCCGCGCTTCCTGCGCCCGCGCCGCGCGCGGGCAGGGCAGCAGCCAGAGGGCAAGCAGCAGCGCGCAGAGCACCCGTCTCATCGCAGCACACCCACGGCCATCTGCGTGAGCTCGATGAACACCGGCACCGCCACGCCCAGCAGCGCCATGCGCCCGCACAGCGCCGCCCGCCGCGCGATGGACGGCGCGTCCATGTCCTGGCAGACCTGCACGGCGAGCTGCGTCACCAGCACGATGCCCATCGCCTTGAGCATGATCCGGTAGTACTGCGCCTCCAGCCCCAGCGAGGCGAGGAACGCGCGCACCGTCTCCACATACGCGCCTATCTGCGGCAGCACCGCGCCCAGCAGCAGCACGCAGAACGTCACGGACAGCAGCCCCGCCGTCTGCGGCTGCATCTGGCGCAGCACCATCACCATCGACGCGGCCAGCAGGCAAAACCCGATCAGCCGAATCCACTCCATGCGCGTCCCCCGTTTCCCGCTCAGTACAGGCCGAATATGCTCTTGACATTGTTGAGCAGCTGCGCGATGAGATCGACCACCAGAAACAGCACCACCACCAGCCCCGCCACGGAGGAGAGCACCGCGATGTCCTCCCGGCCCGCCTTTTGCAGCACCTGATTGACCGCAAAGATGAGGATGCCCACACCGGCGATCTGGAAGATCAGATCGATGTTCACATGCGCCCCTCCCTTCAGATCAGGATCAGAAAGACAGCCGCGCCCAGCGCGACGCCCAGCGTGCGGATGAGCTGCGCGCGCCGCGCGCCCTCGCGCGCGAGCGTCTCCTCCCGCGCCCGCAGGCGCTCGTCCGCGCCGTCGATGAGGCGAATCTGCTCCGGAAGCCGCGTGCGCCCCAGCTCCGCGATCACGCCCTCAAACGCCGCGCGATCCTCCTCGCTGAGCACGCCGTAACCCGCCAGCTTGGCCGTCTCTCCCGCAAAGAGCAGAGGCAGCTGGGGATTCGCGCTGTCCCGCATCCGCCCGGCGCACCGGTGCAGCAGCCGTGTCAGCTCCCGCTCCTGCGGCGTGGCGCGCAGGTCGATCCGCTCCAGCAGCGTGCACAGCGGCGGCTGCTCATAACGAATGATGCCGTTCATGCGCAGCAGGCAGCGGCGCATCGCGCGCACCCAGCGCACCCGTCGCTTCTCCCCGTCCGAGAGCAGATAGCCCGCCGCGCTGATCGCGATCATCGCCATCACCGCCACATCCCAACTGACCATGTTCGCCCTCCTTCACTTCGTCACCCGATGTGTCGCACACCGCCTGCACGCGTCCGTGGCGTGCAAGCAGGATCACCCGGTCAAACGCGCCCGCTTCCATCATCCTGCGCAGTTCGGGCCGCCGCCGCGCATCCTGCACGCCGCCCGCGTGCGCCGAGGCGATCAGCCCCACGCCGCAGCGCGACGCATCCAGCAGCGCGCGCACGTCCGCCGCCCGCCCGATCTCGTCCGTGACGATCACCTGCGGGGCCATGCCGCGCAGCAGCAGCATGATCGCCTGCGCCTTGTCCATCCCCGCCAGCACGTCGAGTGCGCACGGCGCGCCGGAAAACAGCTCCTCGCGCTCGTCCGCCACCGCGACGCGCAGCCCGCGCGCCTCGGCGAGATACAGCGCCGCGTCCCGCAGCACCGTCGTCTTTCCGCAGCCGGGCGGGCCCAGCAGCAGCACGCGCCGCGGCGCGCTGGAGGCATCCAGCAGAAGATGCCGGATGGGCGCGCTGGCCCCGGGCACGCTGCGGCAGACGCGGATGCACACCGACGTGACGCCGCCCATGCGCCACACGCCGCCGGCCTCCCGCGTCATGCGCCCGCACACGCCCGCGCGGTGTCCGCCCGGCAGCGGGATGAAGCCCTGCGCGAGCTGCTCCTCGCAGCGGTAGAGCGCGTGCCCGCACAGCGCGGCGAGCAGGCCGTCCATCTGCGCGGGCTCCACGGTCACGTCCGTCTCGCGCCGCTGCCCGCCGATGACGAACGCCGCCCGCCGCCCCGCGTAGAGGCGAATCTCCTCCAGCCCTTCCGCTTCCTGCGCGGGCAGCGCGCGCAGCGTCTGCGCCAGCGGCGCGGGCAGCCGCAGACCCAGCGCTTCTCTCCAGGACATCCCATCACCGCCAAACAAAAAACGCAGCGCTTTGTGTCGCTCTGCGTTCATCTTATGACCGGTATCCGGTTTTTAGCCCACCGTGACGGCCTCCGTGCCCTCGATCGCCGCGGCGATGAGCGCCTCGCTGTCCAGCCGCTCCTCGGCCTTGCGCACGATCTCCTTGCGCGGGTGCGTGGCGGGGTGCTTGGGCGTGAAGACCGTGCAGCAGTCCTCATACGGCAGGGACGAGGTCTCCATCGTGCCGATGCGCTCGGCGCGCTCGATGATCTCGCTCTTGTCCATGCCCACGCACGGGCGGAAGACGGGCATGGTCACCACCTCGTCCGTGCAGCCCAGCGCCTCCATCGTCTGGCTGGCGACCTGGCCGATGGACTCGCCCGTGATCAGCGCCTGCGCGCCGTCCCTGCGCGCCAGAATCTCCGCGATGCGCATCATGTATCGGCGCATGATCAGCGTCGTCAGGTTCTCCGGGCACTTCTCATGGATCTGCATCTGGATCTCGGTGAACGGCACGACGTACACGCGCATGCGGCCGCAGTATTCGCTGAGGATGCGCGCCAGTTCCATCACCTTCTCCCGCGCGCGCTCGCTGGTGTACGGGAAGGAGTGATAGTGCACGCAGCACAGCTCCACGCCGCGCTTGGCGATCATGAAGCCGGCCACAGGGCTGTCGATGCCGCCGGAGAGCAGCAGGCATGCTTTGCCGTTTGTGCCCATGGGCATGCCGCCCGCGCCCATCGTGCGATCCACGGAGAGATACGCCTGGCCGCGGATCTCGATGGTCAGCTCGTGATCGGGATGATTGACATCCACGCGCAGGTGGGGCACGTGCTTGAGGATGTAGCCGCCCGCCTCGCGCCCGATCGCCGGAGAATCCAGCGGATAGCGCTTGTCCGAGCGCTTGGCGAGCACCTTGAACGTGCCGGTGCGGTTTTCCATCATCTTCGAGGCCTGCGCGCAGATGGCCTCAAAGTCATCCTTCTCCATCTCGACAGCCGGGCTCACCGAATGGATGCCGAACACGCGCGACACGCGGCGGATCGCCTCGTCCTGATCGGTGTAGTCGGACACGTAGATGCGCCCGTCGCTCAGCCACACGTGGCCGTGCACGGCCTGCACGGCCTCCTTCACGTGATCGACCAGCTTGCGCAGAAAAAACGGGCGATTCTGCCCCTTGAGAAACACCTCGCCGTAGCGAACCAGCAGCAATTCCCTCACGCTTATCTCCTCCTGTATCGCGCGAGCAGCGCGGCCATGCCGATCATGCGCGCCGCCGCTTCGTCCATCTCTTCCATCGTGTTCATGAGTCCAAGGCTCACGCGGATGGTGCCGTCCGCCTGCTCGCCCGTCAGGCCCATCGCCCGCAACGTGCCGCTCACCTTCTGCTTGTGGGAGGCGCACGCAGAGCCCGTGGACACCAGCACGCCCTCGCCCTCCAGCGCGTTGCGCATCACCTCGCCGCGCACGCCCTCAAAGGACAGGCTCAGGATGTGCGGCGCGCTGTCCGATTCGCCGGGCGCCGGGCCGTTGACGCGCACGCCGCCCGCAGCGCTGAGCTGCGCCCAGAGCCGCGCCTTCATCCCGCGCATCTTCTCCACCTGTTCCCGGCGCTGTGCCATCTCACGAACCGCCTCGCCCAGGCCCAGGATGCCGGGCGCGTTGTACGTGCCCGATCGCAGGTTCTTCTCCTGCCCGCCGCCCGTCATCTGCGGCACGAGGCGCACGCCCCTGCGCACGACCAGCGCGCCCACGCCCTTGGGCCCGTGGATCTTGTGGCCGCTGAGCGCATACATGTCCACGCCCATCCTTGCCATGTGCACCGGCACGCGCATGAAGCCCTGCACGCCGTCCACGTGTACGCGCACGTTCGGGTTTTTCTCCCGCGCCAGCCGCGAGAGCGCCTCAATGGGCTGGATCGCGCCGGTCTCGTTGCTCACCTGCAAGCAGGAGACGAGCGCCGTGTGTTCGTCGATCACATGCGCCGCCGCGTCCAGATCGACGATGCCGCGCGCATCGACCGGCAGCACGCGCACCTCGTGGCCCAGCGCCTCCACCCGTCGGATCGTATCGGCCACCGCCGGATGCTCCAGCGCGCTGCACACGAAGTTGGCGCGGCCGTGCAGCGTCATGGCGCAGCCCAGAATCGCCAGATTGTCGCTCTCCGTGCCGCCGCTGGTGAAAATGACCTCGTCCTCCTGCGCGCCCACCTGCGCGGCGATGCGCCTTCTGCACGCGCGCAGCCTTCTGTCCAGATCGACCGCGGGCTTGTACGCCGCGGACGGATTGAAATAGTCCTCGCGCATGCAGGCGTTCATCACGTCGATGACGCTGTCAAACGGGCGCGTCGTCGCGCTGTTGTCCAGATAAATCAAAGCGTTCCCCTTCTTCCCCACACACAGACAAACTCTCCAGTACGGACAGGCCATGCTGGAGAGTGAAAATGTTGCTCAGCCCTGATACACGCCGGCGGGCACGTAGCGGCGGATCATCTCCACCATCTCCTCGCTCGGCTCGATGACGATCATGTGCTTCTTGTTCTCCTTGACGTAGTAGAAGTAGAACAGGTTGCCGTCCCGGTTGAGGAACCAGTTGCGGCGCTGCACGTCCTTCATCGCCATGAACCTGCGGAAGCTGTCATGCGCCACATGGCCGCAGGCGGATACGTTGGCCACGTTCATGCTGCCCAGCTCCTTGCGCTTGGCCCCGCGCATGACCATGGCAAAATCGAGCGAGCCGTTCGTAAAGGCGTACTCATATTCGATCTTGAGGCGATCCTTTGTCAGAAAGAGGCCGACCGCCAGGGCGATGTTCAGCAGCGCGATGATCAAACTCCCCACGCTGAATTCAAACAGCAGCAACTGAATCATCATCAGCCCATACAGACCAAAGAGCACGATACACACCCAGCACATCACATAGAGCACATTGCCCAGCAGGTTATTGCGGCGGACGACCACGTCCTCCTTAAAGCAATCCATCACGATTCACGCCTCCAACTTCAGGGTTTCTCCATTATACCACCAAATCGCGGGAAAGGACAAGATCTTAAGCGGCCGTTCGTCCTTCTTTTTAAGCGGCCGTTCGTCCTTCTTTTACATCGGTCAAAGGAGGATTTCGGACGCCTGAGCGCGAATAGAGCATTGTTACACTATGCTTCGGAGGTTCGATCAGCTCATGAAATGCCCCAAGTGCGGCGCGTGGAATACGGCGTACCTGCCCAAATGTACCCGCTGCGGCGCGCCGCTTGCCAGCAACACACAAAAGCCGCACGGCTGGGAAGAGGCCATGCACAAAAAAAAGCCCGCCCTGCAGGTGGTAGAGTTTGACGACGGCGAGGATAACCCCATCGTGCCCCTGCCCGACGAGGGCGGCGCGTTTGATCCGGAAGATCTGGACCGCGCCGCGCTCACCGACGAGCTGGAGGCGCTCAAGGCGCGCCGGGCCGAGGGCTCGCGCCGCATCGAGCAGATGAAGATGCAGGCCGAGCGCGTGCTCCGCTCCACGCAGGAGGCGCAGATCGTGCGCCCCGTGCCCGAACCGGGCGACGAAGCCCTCTACGGCAGCGACAGCGTGGTCGTCCGCCGCCGCCAGCAGGCGCGCCAGACGCAGTACACGCAGAACCTGCAGGAAGAGGAGGCGTCGGAGGAAGCGGCTCCCGCCGATGAGGAGCGCGGCTACTTCGGCGATCCCGCCGCGCGCCCGCTGACATACGTGGACGACGCGGATGCGCCGGTCTACTACGACGGCTATACGCCGGACTCCGGCGATCAGGGCGCGCTCACGGACGAGGAATACATGCCCCGCCGCATCCAGACGCGCGCGGCGCGCGAGGACACCTACGAGACGTACGGCGCGGGCCGGCGCAAGAAGAACCGCGCCTTCAAGGTCACGATGACCGTGCTCATCGTGCTGCTGTGCTGCGTGCTGATGGGCGCGGGCGGCGTCCTCGCCGCGCGGCACTTCGTGCTCTCCCAGGGCATGCAGGTGCGTCAGGACAACGAGACGAACGTCGTGCTCACCGAGACGACCGTGGACGGCATGCCCGCCCACACGCTGACCATCTACGGCAAGGAGAACGCGACCGTCTACCTGCGCGAGATGGGTTCCTCCTACGTCATCGCCGACGGCAAGGTCGAAGTGACCGTGCCGGACTACATGTGGTACGACACGGAGTCCTCCACATTCGCCACGGCGGTGGAGACCGATACGATGGACGTGACCATCACGCCGTTCATTCGTTACTCCCAGGAGGGCGATCAGTATCAGCTGGACCCCGTCGAATTCACCATCGACGTGCCGCTCTCGCCGATCTACCTGCTCAAGCCCTCGACCGTGCGCGCCGAGGTCGGCGTGTCCATCTACGAGGTGAGCATCAACGTGCAGAAGGGCTCCACGGTCATCATCGACGGCACGAACGTGTCCACGCTCATCCGCGAGACCGGCAACGTCTCCAAAAACGTGCAGGTGCTGCCGGTCGGCGACAACACGATCTCCATCTCCGTCAAGAGCAAGTACTGCCGGGAGAACAAGATGGAAATCACGCTCACGCGCCAGCCGCAGGAGATCCCGCTGGAGCTCGACGCCACCGTGCTGGTGGAGTGGAACTACGAGCCCATCAGCGCCGAGGAATACGCCAACGCCACCGAGGAGGAGCGCCAGACGATGTACATCCCCTCCATCGGCGGCACGACGCTGCCCGGCGCGACCATCGAAGTCGAATTCCCGCACCGCGATTTGCAGGTCGATCCGGCCACAGGCGATTTCAGCTTCATCCCCATCTTCACCGAGCTGGGCGACAACGACGTCGTCATCCGCGCATCCTATGAGGGCATGGCCGATTCCGTCATCACGCACACGGTCTACTACATGCCCAACGCCGACATCTATACCCGCCGCGCGTGGGATCTGGATAGCCAGTACACCGATCTGATCAACTACATCAGCATCCGCAAGGGCATCATCTACACCGGCACCGGCACGATCGTGCGCGTCATCAGCTCCGCCCCGCAGATGGCCATCATGGACATCGGCACGGATGGCTTTGAAAAGCTGGTCATGATCGAAAACAGCTCCAAGACGACCTGGGAGGTCGGCGCCAAATACAGGATCTACGGCGACGCCTACGGCCTGTATGACACGATGCCGCGCCTGACCGTGCGCTACACATATCTCGCCGAGTGACGAAGCGGACTTCCGCTTTCTTCCGGCTCCCGCACGCATTTCCCACATGGGACGACATCTTCTTCTCTGCGGAGGACGCCATGCAGCCCCTTCTTGAATCCATGCGCTATCTGTGCGACGAGGCGCACATGCTCACCGGATTGACCGTCGCCTACGGCACGCAGCGCGAGAGCGAACACATGCGCTATGGCCGCGCGCAGGAGACGGCGCTCATGGACGGGCAGTTCCGGCCCTGCGAGCGCGCGCTGGAGGCGGACAGCCTCTACGACCTCGCGTCGCTGAGCAAGCTGTTTGCCGCCGTCATGACGATGATCCTCGTGGAGCGCGGCAATCTGCATCTGGACGAGCGCATCGGCGACATCGACGCGCGGTTCGTCCACCTGCGCGATGTGACCGTCTTTGACACGCTCTGCTATCGCGCCTGCCTGCAAACCGACGGGCGCATCGACGAGGCGCCCGACCGCCAAGAAGGGCTTCGCCGCCTCTTTGCCGTGCGGCCCGCGCCCATGCCCGCCGTGCGGCTCTACTCCGACATCAACGCCATGGTGATCAAGTACGTCGTGGAGGCCAGGACGGGCATGGCCTACGCCGATGCCCTCGCCGCATACATCCTCGCGCCCGCCGGCATGGCGGAGACATTCGCCCTTGTGCCGGAAAGCCTGCGCGGCCGCTGCGTGTGCTACAACTACGAGCACCGCATCGTGCGCGAGCGCTACATCCTGCGCACGGACACGCCCGCAGGCGACGTGCACGACCCCAAGGCGCGCCTGCTCGGCGACGGCGGGCGCGACCTGTGCGGGCATGCCGGGCTGTTTTCGAGCATGCAGGACATGGTGCGCTTTGCGCAGGCGCTGCTGGGCGGCGAGCTGATCACGCCTGCGTCGCTCGCGCAGCTCGGCGTCAACCGCACGGGCAAGTGGCTGCCGGACGGCGCGTACCGCCAGCCGCTCGGCTTCCTCTGCTTTGCCAGGCACCCGCAGCAGCGCCTGAGCGAGGTGCCCGCATACATGGGCGAGCACGCGCTGGGACTGAGCGGCTTCACAGGCAATCACTTCGTGCTCGACCCGCAGCGCGGCTGTTTCGAGGTGTTCCTGGGCAATCGCTGCCACGGGCGCGTCTCGCACATCACGCCGCCGGAGGGCGTGCCGCTCTCGCACTATGGGCTGGATGCGCGCGGAGCCGGCCTCGTCCCCTGGCCGGACGGGCGGCTCGTGCCCACCTCCGCCAAATACGTCTACCTCAAGGACGCCTGCCTGCACGAACCCATCGCCGCGCGCATGCGGGCGCTCGGCTGGCTCGCGTGAGGCGGCAAAAACAGCACAAAGGGGCTTCCCGGCAGATGGGAAGCCCCTTTCACGTCTTTCAAATTGCGGATCACGCCCTGCGCCCCGGCAGGTCGAGCCCGGCGAAGTCGAGCGTCGCGAAGTAATCCGCCGGCGTCTCCGCGCGGCGAATCATCTGCACGCTGCCGTCCCGGCGCAGCAGCAGCTCCGCGCTGCGCAGCTTGCCGTTGTAATTGTAGCCCATGGAGTAGCCGTGCGCGCCCGTGTCGTGGATGTAGAGGAGATCTCCGCGGTCGATGCGCGGCAGCCTGCAGTCGATGGCGAATTTGTCGTTGTTCTCGCACAGGCTGCCCACCACGTCGTACACGTGGTCGCACGGCGCGTCCTCCTTGCCCAGCACGGTGATGTGGTGATAGGCGCGATACATGGCCGGGCGCATCAGGTTGCAGGCGCAGGCGTCCACGCCGATGTACTCCTTGTAGGTGTGTTTCTCGTGGCGGGCCGTCGTCAGCAGCGCGCCGTTGGACGCGAGCAGGAAGCGGCCCAGCTCCGTATAGATGGCCACGTCACCCATGCCCGCCGGGACGAGCACCTCTTCATACGCCCTGCGCACGCCCTCGCCGATGACCGCGATGTCGTTGGCCGGTTCCTCCGGCCTGTAGGCGACGCCTATGCCGCCCGACAGGTTGATGAACGCGATGTGCGCGCCTGTCTCGCGGTGCAGCTCGACCGCCGTCTCAAACAGGATGCGCGCCAGCGTCGGATAGTAGGCGTTGGTCAGCGTGTTGGATGCGAGGAACGCGTGCAGGCCAAAGCGCCGGGCGCCCTTTTCCATCAGCACGCGATACGCCTGCGTGAGCTGCGCGCGCGTCATGCCGTATTTGGAGTCCTTGGGCTGATCCATAATCTCGTTGCCGATGGAAAAATCGCCGCCGGGATTGTAGCGGCAGGAGACGGTCTGCGGAATGCCGCCGCAGCCCTCTTCGAGCGTCTCGATGAGCGTGTAATCGTCCAGATTGATGACCGCGCCCATGCTGTTGGCCAGCGCGAACTCGTGCGCCTCCGTCTCATTGGAGGAGAACATGATCTCCTGCCCCGCAAAGCCGCACGCGCGGCTGAGCATCAGCTCCGTCTCCGAAGAGCAGTCCACGCCGCAGCCCTCCTCGCGCAGGATCGAGAGGATGAACGGGTTGGGCGTCGCCTTGACGGCGAAGTACTCCTTGAATCCCACATTCCAGGAAAAGGCGCTGCGCAGCGTGCGGGCCGTGGAGCGGATGCCCGCCTCGTCGTATAGATGAAAAGGCGTCGGATAGTCCTTCACGATCTGCCGCGCCTGCTCCAACGTGATAAATGGTCTCTTCTCGCTCATATGCGTTCCTCTTTCCGCCGTGCCCGTGGGCTTGAAATACATTCCCCACTATACATGCGCGCGGCGCCCTTGTCAAGAGACGGCGCGCAGGAAAAAAGAGACGCGTCATCCGCGTCTCTCCTCAAAGAACGTGCCGAGCAGCTCGGTGCATTCCTGTTCCAACAGGCCGCCCATGCAGGGAATCCGCCTGCCGAACGCCGGGTCTTCCGGCAGCGCGTACACGCTGCCCGCGCAGCCGGCGCGCGCGTCCGCCGCGCCGTAGTATACGCAGCCCATCTGTGCCATGACGACCGCGCCCGCGCACATGGGGCAGGGCTCCAGCGTCACGTACATCGTGCAGTCCGACAGCCGCCTGCGCCCCAGCCGCTCGGCGGCGCGCCGGATGGCCAGCACCTCCGCGTGCGCCGTCGGGTCGCCAAGCGCCTCGCGCTCGTTGTGCGCCGCGGCGATCACCTCGCCATTTCGCACGATCACCGCGCCGACCGGCACCTCGCCCGCCGCCTGCGCCCGGCGCGCCTGCTCCAGCGCGGAGAGCATGTGCTGCGCGTGCATCAACCGCGATCCTTTCCGCGGAAGAAGAGCGCCACCGTGCCCGGGCCCGCGTGGCTGCCGATGACCGGGCCGACGTAGCTGAGCACGATCTTCTCCGGATCGCAGCCGTACATCTCCACCAGCGCCTGCTTGACGTAGAGCGCGTCCTGCTCGCAGTCGGCGTGGCTGATGAAAATCGTGTCCTTCGTGTCGCCCTCCAGCTCTGCGACCTTCTGCGCGATCGCGCGCAGCGCCTGACGGCGGCCGCGCACCTTGCTGCGCGCGATCAGCTTGCCGCCCTCATCCACGTGCAGCACGGGCTTGATGCTGAGCATCGAGCCAAAGAACGCCGCGGACGGCGAGCAGCGGCTGCCGCGCTTGAGGAAGTGCAGGTCGTCAACGGTGAACCAGTGCGCATAGCGCTGGATGCGCGCGCGAATCCACGCCGCGTTTTCGTGAATCTCCATGCCCGCGTCGCGGTTGTCAAGCACGTCGCAGACCATCATGCCCTGGCCTGCGCTGGCGGCCATCGTGTCCACCAGCTCGATCACCGCATCCGGGTATTCCTCCAGGATCATATCCCGCGCCACACAGGCGGAGCCATACGTGCCCGATAGAGCAGAGGCAAACGCGAGGCAGAGCACTGCCTCGCCCTTTTTCACGTGCGTCAAAAACGCCTCCTGCCACTGCGCCGGGGGCACCTGGGACGTCGAGCTCATCTCGCCCGCGCGCAGCTTCGCGTAATAGGCGCGCACCGCCTCCTCGTCATCGACGGGCTGCGGCTTCGTCTCCCCGGCGATGGTGTAGTGCAGCGGGACGATCTCAAACTGCGCGTAGCGCTTGACAATCGCCGGGTTCAGGTCACAGCAGGAATCCGTCATCACGGTATACATGGTCTTTCCCCCTCCTTGCGTATGCAAACGGCTCCAAGAGCCGCCTTTCCCCTCGATTCATCTTAAATGATTTCTCCGCGTCTTTTCAAATTCCTGCTGATCCGCCTGCATTTGTGCGTGGGCAAAGACGAGCTGCACGCACATGCCGCCCTCCCGCGCGTGCACGGACACGCTCGCCTTCATCCCCTGCGCGCGCATGCGTTCGGCGATGCGCATCACGCCGTCCAGCGCCGTGCGCACCGCGCGCCGCCGCCCACCGGTTTCCCCGCGATCCTCCGGGCCAAAGACGAGCCGCCGCGCCTGCGCGGGCGTGAGCGACCGCTCCGCGATGATCAGCGCCGCTTCGATCTGCCGCTCTTCCCCCTGCACGGCGAGCAGCGGCTCCGCCTGCTCAAGCGTGAGCGCGCGCGCGTGCACGATCTGCCGCACGCGCGGGGAAAGCGACAGCAGGCGCAGCCGCCTTTGCAGCTGCGCGCCGCTGAGCACCGTCGCCTCCATCGCCGATTCCCGCCCCGAAAGCGCCTGCGCCTCCTCGATGGGGCCGGGCGTCACGTGCGCGGCGTGCTCCTCCAGGAAGCAGGCCATCGCCTCGTCCTCGTCGATGTCCAGACACGCCGCGTCGATCTCGCGCAGGCCGAGCAGGCGGCAGGCCGCCAGCCGCCGCGCGCCGCACACGAGCGCATAGCGCCCCGCCTGCCTGTTTCGCCGCACGACGATGGGCTGCAAGAGCCCGTGGCGCGCAATGGACGCCGCCAGCAGGTCGAGCGGCGTCTCCGCCCGCCCCTCGATCATTCCGCCGTACACGTCGTCCACGCGCACGCGCATCATCTGTGGCCGCACAGCCGTCTGTGCCGCAGGTTCCCTGGCCGCACGCCGCTTCATGCCGTTCACTCCCCGCTCTCTGGCAACTCGTGACAGTATATGCGCGTGCACGCACGCCTATGCAGCGCGGCTAGAGCCACGTCTGTGCGCGCCAGCGCCCGTCGCCAAGCCACAGCGTGGTGCAGCCGTGCGTATCGGTGCGCAGCACCTGCGCGCCGGCGGTCTCCAGCGACGCGAGCACGCGCGCGGTGGGATGGCCGTACCAGTTGTTCGCGCCGACGCTGATGAGCGCAAGCTCCGGCGTGCTCTGCGCGAGAAACGCGTCGCTGGTGGAGGACTTGCTGCCATGGTGCGCAACCTTAAGCACGTCGCAGTCGGGCACGTTCTCCGGCTCGCATGCCGACGGCAGATCGCCCGTCAGCAGGAATTTTACGCCTTGCATCTGTGTAAACAGCAGCAGCGAACGCTCGTTGCTGCCGTGCAGCGCCGCCCACGGCGAGAGCACGTCAACGTGCATGAAGCCCACGTCGATGGAATCCCCGCGCGAAACCTCGTGCATCGGCACGCCTTCTTCCGCCATCTGCGCGAGCGCAGCCTGCACGGGTTCGGCGAGCTTCGCATCGCTTGCGGCATCCTGCGCAGCGACCACCGCCGGAATCTCCACCTCCGAGTCAATCAGCACGGAAAGCGCGCCCACGTGGTCTTCGTCCATATGCGAGAGGATGACCGCATCGACGAGCAGGCCCTCATGGCGCAGATAGCGCAGCATGTCGTAGCTGTCCGCAGGCCCCACGTCCACGAGCACCGCCCTGCGCCCGCTGCGAAAGAGCGCCGCGTCGCCCTGACCGACGTCCAGCTGCACGTAGCGCGCCTGCGGGTTGAGCCGGGGCACGTAGCACAGGGCGATCACGCATGCCGTCACGGCAATCGCCTGCCTGCGCCAGCGGCCATAGCGGATGCGGTTGGAGCAGAGCATCATCAGCCCGGCGAAGAGCAGCACCGTCGCGCCATACGGCGCGGGCAGGCGCACGATGGCCCCTTCCAGCGACGCCGCCCACAGATTCGCCGCCTCAAACGCCGCAGCCGCGTGCGACAGCAGGCGCGCGCAGGCCGCGCCCGCGTCAAACCACAGGAAGCCGAGCAGCGTCGCGACCCAGCCGCCCAGCAGCAGCGCCGTCATCAGCGCGCTGCACGCCACGTTCATGGGCAGGGAGAGCAGCGGCACGTATCCATAGAACAGCAGCTGCATGGGCACGGACGCGATCTGCGCGCCCGCACTGACGGCCACCGTATCCATCGCCGCGTGCGCCGCCCTGCCCCGCACATGTCTTCGCGCCAGCGCGGAAAAGCCGTGCGCAAAGAGCTGAATGCCCAACACCACGAAAAATGAGAACTGGAACGAGGCGTTCAGCGCCCAGAGCGGGCGCACGAGCGTCATGAGCAGCGCCGCGCAGGCGAGTCCCGTCAGCGGCTCATACCGCCTGCCGCGCAGCACGGCGTATTCCCGCAAGAGCGCCATGATGCACGCGCGCACCGTTCCCGCCTCCGCGCCCGTCAGGCAGGTAAAGCCCGTCAACAAGGCGCTGAGGATCGCCATCCGGCAGCGGCGGCGAACGGGCAGGCGCTCAAGCAGCTTGCCGATCACCTGCGCGATCGCGCTCAGGTGCAGGCCGGAGACGGTCAGCACGTGCACCGTGCCCGTCAGCCGCATGGCCGCGACCGTCTCGCTGTCCAGCTGCGTGCGGTCGCCAAGCAGGATGCCGCGAAACAGCGGCGCCTGCACGCCGAAGAGCGCGTCCACGCGCGCCAGAATGTGCTCCCGCAGGCGGCGAAATGCCTCGCCGATGGAGAACGCCGCTTCGCCCTGCGCCGACCAGCCCGGCAGCAGATAGCCGGACAGCTCGTATCCGTCGCAGAGCGCTTGAATCCGCCCGTCGATGTCGCCCGGATTGCGCGCCTCCTCCGGCGCAAACAGCCTGCCCGTGCCCTGCACGCGCTGTCCGACCTGCGGCGAGGGCGGCGATTTCTCGCCCTCCTCCTGCATCAGCGTGACGACGACATCGCGCGCCGTCGCCGGCTCGCCTTCGATCGTCACGTCGCTCAGGTACACGCGGTACGCCCGCTTGATCGCGCTGACCGTCCCTTCGATCCGGACGCCCGGCGCGCTGGGCGCGTCGCGCACGCGCAGCACGCCGCCCGCGCGAAGCCATCCGAAGCACAGCGCGCACGCCATGATGCAAAAAAGCGCGCGCCTCCGCTTGCGAAGCCGGAAGACCGACCCCACAAACAGAAGCGCGCACGGCGCCCACAGCCATGCCGCAGGCAGCGCAAGATGCGTCATGAACACACCGCACAGATACGCGATCGTGACGGCCAGCAGCTTTCGCCGGACGGGCAGGAGAACCGGCGCTTTCTCTTTCGTGGTATGGCGCATAGGCGTTCCCTTCTAATGCGCGATGCAGCGGCCCAGCCACTTGCCGCGCAGATAGTAGACGATGAACAGCGCTGAGGTGAGCGTCCAGGTGATCGGATAGCTGAGCAGCAACACCGTCAACTCGTGATGCACCGGCACGACCGCCGTCACCCAGAAGACGCGCAGCAGGCAGATGCCCGCCAGCGTCATGAGCGTGGGCACCAGCGAATCGCCCGCGCCGCGCAGCGCGCCGGAGAGGATCTCGATGCACAGGTACGTGATCCACGTGGGCACGATCACGCGGATGATCGTCATGCCGATCTCCACCACCAGCGGATCGTCCGTGAACATCCTCAGCATCGGGCGGCCCAGCAGCAGCGTCAGCGCGCTCATGCAGACGGTGACGCCCGCGGAGATGCCCAGACACACGCGCACGCTGCGACGCATGCGGTCATAATGCCCCGCGCCGAAATTCTGCCCGGCAAACGTGGTGATCGACACGCCGAACGCGCTGATGATCATCCAGTACATGCCGTCGATCTTGCCATACGCCGTCCACGCGGCCATCACGTCCGTGCCAAAACCGTTGACGCTGGCCTGAATGATCAGGTTGGAGAGCGAATACATGACCGACTGCAGGCCCGCAGGCAGGCCGATCTTCACGATTCTGGCGAGCATGTCGCCGTGAAAGCGGATCTTTCGCAAGTGCAGGCGATAGACCGGCTGTGCGTGGTGCAGGCTGCCGACGATGAGCACCGCGCTGACCACCTGGGAGATGACCGTGGCGATGGCCGCGCCCTCCACGCCCATGTTGAAGCCCAGCACAAACAGGATGTCCAGCACCACGTTGGTCATCGCCGCGCAGATCAGAAAGAGCATGGGCCTGCGCGAATCGCCGACGGCACGCAGGATGCCGGAGCCGATGTTGTACAGGAGCTGGGGAATCATGCCTAGGAAGTAGATCTGAAGATAGGAAAGCGCGTAGCCCATGACATCCTGGGGCGTGCCCATCAGCAGGAGGATGCGCTCGGAGAGCAGCAGCCCCGCGACGGTGAGCAGCGCGCCGCTGACCAGTGCCAGCGCGATCGTCGTGTGCACCGCGCGCGAGACGTCCTTTGCATGCCGCGCGCCGAAGAGCTGCGCGATGATGACTGACGCGCCGGAGGCGATGCCCACGAAGAAGCCCACGAGCAGGTTGACCAGCGTGCCCGTCGAGCCGCCGACGGCCGCCAGCGCCTCCTTGCCCACGAACTTGCCCACGATGATGGCGTCCGCGGTGTTGTACAGCTGTTGGAAGAACGTGCCCAGCACGATGGGAAAGAAGAACAGCAGCAGTTGTTTCCAGATGACGCCCTCGGTGATGCCGTTGACATCCGGGCGCTGTCTAATGAGTCGTCTCATGGTGTCCTTTCTCGCTTACAGCGATCAGTGTCTTTGAAAAACCGCGCGGACGCGGCGCAGAAGACCCCTGGGCAGATGCAGGATGCGGCGCGCGATGCGCTCGGCCCGGCCCGGCCCGGCCAGCAGCTTCATCACGTGCGCGCTGTCAAAGCCGTGCCCGGCAAAGTGCCGGAAGAAGGCCTGACGCTTGGGATGCGCCGTGGCCGGGCGCGCGATGCTCGGATTGTAGCGAAGCAGCGAATCCACATCGCGCACGGGAAAGACGGCAAGCTGCGCGCGGCAGGCCTCAAACGCCTGACGGCCGCGCTGCGTGTTGATCAGCACGAGCGACAGGCCGGTGTCGTCGTCGCGACCGGGCGCGACATCCTGCGCGCCCCAGAGATCCGCCATCGTGATGTCGGCGGCGTGGTGCGCCCCGCGCAGCGCATCGCACTGCACGCAGGACGGGCGCAGATACAGGTTCTGCAAAAAACCGTAGAGATACGGGTCCGTCGTCTGCCCGCCCGCGATCTGCGTGCCGTCCTCAAGCGTGGCGACGGCGGAAAAGTCCTTCCAGCCGTTGCGCTTGTCGCGAAACGCGTAAGCCGTCACGCGCCGGCCGTGCCTGTGTTCCAGCTCCCGCAGATAGCCCGCGAACACCGCCGGGGACGGCACGCCGTGGCAGACGAAATCCACCGTCAGCAGCAGTTCGTCATAGCGGCTGCCCACGCGCGCGCGCAGGCCGTTCACCTGGCAGGGCGCGCCGGAGAAGAGCACCGGAATCCCGCGCTCCAGCAGCGACGCCGCGTGCGCAATCGCCTCCGCCGCGTCGCTCTGCACGTACTTGGAGCCGCACATGCCGGCGAGCTCCGCCTCGTCAAACGCGCCGACGTGCTCCACGCGCAGCGCCTCGTCAAACGCCGCGCCGAACACCACGCCCCCGCGCGCGAGCACGCCGCGCGCAAGCGCCGTGAACACGCCGCCGGAGGACGACGCGCCGCGCACGCGCGCATCCCGATGCTGCGCGCCGAACGCATGCTGGACATTCGCCTGCACAGGCTTGCCCGCCGGGCAGCGCTTCTCGCACAGGTCGCACGAAACGCACTTCGCGCCGTCGACCGCCGGATAGAGGAAGCCCTCCTCGTCCGGCTTCATGGTGATGGCGCCCTTGGGGCAGATGCTCGCGCACGCGCCGCAGCCCGTGCAATCCGCCTTGTTCGCCCTGACCGTCTCTCTCATCGTCTCTCCTCCGTCATCCGGCCAGCGCCATCACCGCGGCGACCGCCTCTTCCCGGCCGTCCATGTACGCCGGGAGGCGTTCCTTGAGGAACGCGCGCTCCGCGTCCGCGCGCGCGGCCAGCGCGTCGTATGCGTCGAGCAGCTCCTGCGCGCCGGCCAGCTCCTGCACCGCGATGAGATGCCCGGCTTCCTCGCCGAACAGATCGCGCGCGATGCCGCGCGCCTTCACCGAATAGCCGATGACCAGCGTCGGCACTCCGGTGGAATACGCCGCGATGGACGCGTGCGTGCGCGCCGTCACCAGCGCGGACAGCCGCGCGATGTAGCCCTTGATCTGCGGCGCGCTGAGCCCCTCGCCCAGCAGGAAGACGCGCGGCTCGTCCGCAAACTGCGCCTTGATCCGCCGCAGCGCATCCATGTCGTTGTCGTGCGCCCAGAAGACGTGCGCGATCAGCGCCACCGCGCAGTCGCTCGTGCGCAGGATGTGGCGCACGAGCCGCACGAACGCGTCGAGCGTCCTTTCGCCGTCGCGGGCCAGTCCGAGCACCAGCGGGCTGACGTTGACGCCCACCGTTTTGCCCGCCCGCCAGGCGGGCGGCAGCGGCAGGTCTTTGCGCTCCATGGTGAACGCCGGATCACACCAGCGCATCACCGGCAGGCCGCAATCGGCCATCGCCTGCGCCGTGATCGATTCGCGCGCGATCAGCAGGTCGTATGCGCGCAGGTCTTCGAGCAGCTCGCCCCGCAGGCTGTCCGGCTCCACCGAGCAGCCCCACAGCGCCAGCGGCTTGCCCGCATGGCGCAGGCGGCCGTTGATCACCCGCATGTGCTCCTGCGGCTTGTAGCAGTACGTGTCCCCGCCGACGGACAGGCAGATGTCGCTGCGCAGGCCGAGGTCGATGACCGTGCCGTGCTTGCGCGCCACCTCCTGCTCGCGCGGCATGCCCAGCCGGAAGCCGACCGAATTGATCAGCCGGCGCACGCTGTAGGGCGAGATCTGGTCCGGCACGATGCGCGAGAGGCCCGGCACGCGGGCCGCGCGGTCGATGTCCGGCTGGCCGGAGGTCGCCGCGAGGCGCGCCTGCCCGCCAAAGAGCGCCGCCGTCGAGCGGACGATGGCCTCGCAGCCGCGGTTGCCAAAGCCCCCGTTGTTGTAGAGCATGATCCTCTTCATCGCCTGATCCCCCATCTTCTTCCCGTCAGCTTTTCGCGCACGCGCATGAGCATGTAAAACGCCGGAAACAGGCCGCCGCGCACGAGCCGGTACAGCCGCCTGTCCTGCCGGGGAATCCTCTCCTCCTGCACGCCTTGCAGCACGAGGGGCCGAATCTTGGCGCCGAACGTCTTCATGCACGCGACGATGCCGCGCTCTTTCTCGTCCAGCCACACGCAGCTCTGCAAAAAGTCCCTGAAATACAGTTCCTTGACGCCCTGATCGATCAGGATGGCGCTCATGCTGCGCAGCATCGGCTGATGCGCCTGACTGTAGCCGCGGATGCTCGCCATCGCCGACCGGCTGTGCACGCGGTAGACGTATGTGCGGTCCGGCAGATGCGACACCCTGTGCGCGCGCAGGAAGAGCTGGAGGTTGAGCAGCGCGTCCTCGCCGATGCGCACGCTCTCGTCGAGTCTGAGGCCCTCCAGCAGCGTCCGGTCGTAGAGCTTGTTCCAGAGGTTGTTGTAAATGCGGTGCATGTGGATGATCTCTTTGGCGATCTGCGCGGGCAGCTGCACCACCGGCTCGATCTCCACCGGAATGCGCCGGCCCTTTTCCATGTCAAAGAGGGTGTGATTGGCCGATACGATCTGTGCGCCCGTGCGCACGGCCTGCTGATACAGCGTGCGCAGGCTGTTCTCCTCCAGCGCGTCGTCCGCGTCCATGAAGGCGATGTAGCGCCCCTGCGCCGCGTCGAGGCCCCTGTTGCGCGCGGCCGATACGCCGCTGTTTTGCATGTGGATGACCCGTGCGCGCGGCTCCTCGCGCGCGAAGCGGTCGAGAATCGCGCCGGTCGCATCGGTGGAGCCGTCGTCGATGAGGATCATCTCGATCTCAGGATACCGCTGCGCCTTGAGGCTCTCCAGACACACATTCAGGTAGCGGTCCGCATTGTAGCACGGCACGATGATGCTGATATCAGGTGTTATCATGGGTACTTCCCCTCCGCCTTCACGGCAGCAGATAGCTCGACGCCGGCAGCGCCGTCAGCGCCAGATAGTACAATTTTTGCTTGGCGGGCAGCGCGCGCGGATCGACGCCCTTCGTGATGGCGGATACCATCTCGCGGTTGAGCGCGAGCGCCGCGCGCAGACGGCCGCGATCGGCGCGCAGCGTGCGCACGTACAGGTCGATGTGCGCACGAAACAGCGGCGTCGCCAGGCCGTGGCGCGCGATGAAGCGCCCGATGCCCTCGATCATCGGCACGCTCTGCGCGTAGCGGTCGCTGCGCGCGCGCGTCATCGCGGAGTTGCCGCCAAATTCATAGATGTAGACGACATGGGCGCTCATGCGCCACGCGCGCGCGGCCATGAACGCGTCGAGGTTGAACAGCACGTCCTCGCCGACCTTCACGCCCAGCGGCGCGCGGATGCCGTGTTTCTCGATCATGTCCGCGCGATAGAGCCGGGCGCACATGCTGTTGAGCGCGCTGTCGCCCCGGATGAGGCTTTCGAGCACCGTCTGCAAATCGCCGCTTGCACAGGCATGCCGCTCTTCCCGGCCGCCTTCGTCGCGAAAGCGCATCGTGTACGCGCCGCAGACGACGTCCGTGTCCGCATCCGTCAGCGAGAGCAGGTGGGCGAGCGCGTCCGGCGGCAGGTGGTCGTCCGCATCGACGAACGCGAGCCATTCGCCCCGCGCCTGTGCCATGCCGGCGTTGCGCGCGGCGGAGACGCCGCCGTTCTCCTGATGGAGCACGCGCATGCGCGGCTCATGCTGCGCCAACCGCTGCAAGACAGCCAGCGTATCGTCCGCGGAGCCGTCGTCCACGGCGATGAGCTCCCAGTCGCGCACCGTCTGCGCCTGAATGCTGTGCACGGTGCGCGCGAGCGTCCGCCCGTTCTGGTAGCAGGGCAGGACGAGGGACACGAGCGGGCTGTTCATTGCGGCATCTCCTTTGCGGCGCGCAGGGCAAACATCGCCTCGCCCAGCTTGCGGCGAATCACTTGCGCGGGATAGATCAGCGGATAGACGCGCGGATACGCGCCCGCGCGGCATAGCGCATGAAGCGCGCGCGCGCGCAAAGAGAGGCGGCGCGCATCCACGGCGCAAAGCGGCAGCAGCGGCACAGCCTGCGCTTCAAAGTCGCGCATCACGCCGCGCACGCCGCCGTCCTTGTACAGCCGCAGCGCGACGCTGTCCAGATAGTCGGCATAATAGGTTTCCATCTGTCCGCGCGCGATGAGCATATCGCGCATGGCGCACAGCCATGGCCTGTGCAGCGCCATCTGGCTCTCCGCCTGCGCGTGCATGACCGACGCGCCGTGCATCCGATAGCGATACGCGACGCGGTTGACATAGGCGATCCCGCCGCCGCAGAGCACAGCCTCCAGGTTGAACAGCGCGTCCTCCGCGACCCGGACGCCATCGCGCAGGCGCAGGCGCTCGCGCTCGATCAGCGCGCGCCTGTGCAGCTTGCAGCACATGATGTTCAGCACGCTGTCGCCCTCGATCAGCCTTCGCGCTGCCGCGCGCCGCTGCGCCTCGCCCCGTTTGTCCATCCAGCGCGTCTGCGGGATCACGACCGCGCGGCGGCCTGCGTCATCGAACGTCTCGTGCGCGCAGACGACCATGTCCACGCCATCGCCCGTGCCGGAGAGCATCGTATGGAGCGCATCTTCGGGCAGCAGGTCGTCGCTGTCCACGAACGTGATCCACTCGCCCTGCGCGCCGTCGAGCCCCAGGTTTCGCGCCGCCGCCACGCCGCGGTTTTCCTGCGCGAGCACGCGCACGCGCGCGTCGCGCTGCGCCCAGCGCCGGGCCAGCGCGAGCGTATCGTCCCGCGAGCCGTCGTCGATCAGGATCGCCTCAAAGTCCGTCATCGTCTGCGCGAGCACGGACGCCATGCACGCGTCCAGATACGCCGCGCTGTTGTAGCACGGAATGATGATGCTGACCTTCACGCCTGCGCCTCCCGCCCCTGCACGAGCGCCGCCGCGCCCCGCACGTCGCCGCGCAGCCAGCGCAGCGCAAACAGCCGCGCGCGCACCTGCGTGCGCAGCCCCTTGTGCGTCTTCATCGTGTAGCGCAGCAGCGGCATCGGCCCCAGCAGCGCGCGCAGCAGCGCGCGCATCGTCTCGTCGCCGCGATACGCCTCCATCGCGCGGATCACGTCGCCCATGTCGGGATCCAGCCGGATGCCCTTGGTGATCCACTTGTCGTAGCAGAGCACCGGCAGCACGTCGCGGATCTCATCAAACCGGCCGCACGCCTTCGCCTCCGTCCAGACGCGCACGCTCAGCGCCATCAGCCGGCGCGCAAGCTGCGGCTTGCGCATGCCCATGAGCGAATCGCCGCGCTGTACGTAGTAGATGTACGGCGTATCCAGCGCCGCGATCGTGTGCGTGTGCATCAGATACAGCATGGAAAAATGCGTGTCCTCCGCAAAGACCTCGTCGTTGGGCGCAAAGCGCAGGCCGTTCTCCTCGATCACGCTGCGCCGGTAGAGCTTGCTCCACGCCTCCTGCCCGTGCCGGTAGGGCATCCAGTATTGATAGAGGTAGTTCGCCAGCCCCAGACGGCCGACGTCGATCGTCTCCGACGCCATATTCAAATAAGGCCCCTGCGCCTGTCCGTCTACGACGCGCTCATAGTTGTAGAGCACCTGCTGGGCGCCCGTCTCCTCCGCAGCGCGCACGGTATCGGCCAGCCACGTGGGCGCGGCGTAGTCGTCGGAATCCAGAAACGCGACGTATTCCCCGCGGGCGACGTCCAGACCCGCGTTGCGCGCGGAGGACAGGCCGCCGTTTTCCTTGTGCACCTGGCGGATGCGTGCGTCGCGCGCGGCGTATTCCGCCATGATCGCCGGGCAGCCGTCCCGCGTGCCGTCGTTCACCAGAATCAGTTCAAAATCCTCAAATGTCTGCGCGAGGACGCTATCGATGCAGCGGGGCAGATACGCCTCCACCTGATAGACGGGCACGATCACGCTGACGCGGTACACGGCGCATCCCTCCTTCTGTACGCAGACTGACACGCATACAGTATACCATACGCCAAAGGCGCATGACAAGGCCCTCCCCACTTGCGCCGGGAGGGCCTGTCGCCGTCCGGGTTATTGCACTTCGCCGGATTCGATCAGTTCAATCGCCTTTTGGAGCTGCGCGTCCTGCTCGTGCGGCAGGTTGTTGATGCCGTATCGCGTGACGGCCTCCTCGTCGAGCTCCACCTCCACGTGCGGCTCGATGCCGACCTCGTGGATGCACTCGCCGCTGGGCGTGAAATAGCGCGCAGTCGTCACCTTCAGACCGCTGCCGTCCGGGAAGTCGATCACGCTCTGCACGACGCCCTTGCCGAACGTCTTCGTGCCCACGAGCGTCCCCTCGCCGTAATCGCGGATGGCGCCGGCGAGAATCTCCGACGCACTGGCGCTGTACTCGTTGATGAGCACGACGATCGGCACATCGTAGTACTCTTCGTCGATGGTGAAGACCTCTTCGTTGCCGTGCTTGTCGCGCATGGAGACCACCGTGCCTTCCGGCAGGATCATGTCCGCCATGTCCACGCTGGCGTCGAGCAGGCCGCCGCCATTGTTGCGCAGATCGATGATCATGGCGCGGACGCCTGCCGCTTCAAACGCGTCGATCGCCATCTCGAACCCCTCGACCGCATCGCCCAGGAAGTCGTAGACCATCACGTAGCCGATGTTGCCGTCCAGAATCTGGTGCTCGACGTAGTTGATGTTGACGATGCGCCGCGTCACGTCAAAGTCGATCGTCTCCAGGCCGCGCATGACCGTGACCTTCACGCTCTCCCCCGGCGTGCCGCGCATCACGTCCACCGCCGCGTCCATCTCGTAGGCGGTGTAGTACACGTCGTTGACGTAAACGATCTTGTCGCCCGCGCGCATGCCGGCCTCCTCCGCCGGGCTGCCCTTGAACACGCGCGTGACGGTGATGAGCTGGTCGGAGGGATCGGCCAGCAGCTGACAGCCGATGCCCGCATACTCGCCCTCCGTCTCCTCGTTGAACGCCTCCATGTCCTCCTTGGTGTAATACGCGCTGTACACGTCGCCGATGCCGGCGATCAGGCCCATCGCCGCGCTTTCGAGCATCTCGTCGGTATCGACGTCCTCGTAATAGTACGCTTCCACCAACTCTATGAGCATATCCAGCTTCTCATACCGGCTGAGCCGGTCGTATTCCTCCTGGGAAATCGTGACCTCGCCCTGCTGCTTGAACATGGGCAGCATGGTCGCGGCGGTCGCGGAAGCGCACAGCGCCACCAGCAGCGCGGCGGTCAGCACGGAAGCGATGACATGATTGCGTTTCAATGTGGTCATTCCTCTCTGAGACGATATCAAAGACAGCCGGCGGCATGGCTCGCACCGGCTGTCTTTTGCAAAAACATCAATACACGGGACGCGGCTTGTCCTTGCCGCTCTTGCCGAGCAGCATCATCATCTTGAAGGTCACCGCATCGTCGAACTTGCGCAGATCCAGGCCCGTCTGGCGCTGCACCTTGTCCAGACGATAGACGAGCGTGTTGCGGTGGATGTAGAGCTGACGCGCGGTGTCGGACAGGTTGAGGTCCTTGGCGAAGAACATCTCGATGGTGTGGAGCATCTCGTCGTTGAACAAGCGCGCCGTCTTGCGGTTGAAGAGGATGCTGTGATAGCGTGTGCCCATCTCGCGCGGGATATCCATGAGGAAGCGCTCCAGCACGAGGCTGCGATAGACGTAGATGTGCTGATCCGTCAGGAAGATGCGGCCGACCTCCACAGCGCGGCGGGACTCGCGATAGCTCTCCCCGATCTCCGGGAACGTGCGCTTGGGCTCGCCGATGCCCACGACGCAGCTCTTGCCGACCTCATCGATCAGCGTCTGCTCGATCGCCTCGGCCAGCTGATAGAGCTCGTCGAACGACTCGACGTTCTCCATGCACTTGAGGAAGACGACCGTGTGGCGGTCCATCTCCACGAGCAGGTCGCCGCTGGCGCGCGGCACGAGCTCCTCGAGCATGTTGAACGCCGTCTCCGACTCCGTCTGCAGGATCTGGAAGGTGAGCACGCAGCGCTCGCGGTTCATCTCGATTTGATGCTCGTGGGCGAGCGCCTCCAGCTCGGAGCCGGAGAGCTCGTCGCGCAGCACGCGGCGGTACACGTCGTAGCGGCTCTGGATCGGGGCCTCGCCGCGGCCCATGGACTGCACCATCGCGCCGGCGAGCACGATGCAGTCGTGCGTGGCGGCGCCCTGCGCATCCGCGCAGAGGATGAGCTCCGGCGTGATGCCGATCATCAAAAACGTCTTGCCCTCAAAGGCCACGGGCATGCCTGGCTCCATGAATTCGGGCAGGCTGATCTTCCCTCTATTCTCCTCGGGCAGCAGCACGGTGCCCTCGGTATCCAGCAGCCAGAGCGGCTGCATGAGGCGGGCGAGCACCTGCTGAATCTGGTTCAAAAAGCGCTTTTCAGGAATCACGATTTTCATTCTCCTTTCGAGAACGGCATGAAAACATCAACGTTACGCGAACATTATAGCGTATCACCGTTCAAAAATCCATATCTTTTAAAAATAATCTCCGCAAATTTGGTAAAAACTGCCGTGTTTTTATGGAATCTATACAAAAAATACCCGCACCGAAAACGGTGCGGGTACCCACAAATGATTGGTTTAATGGTTGAGGATGCTCTTCTCGTTGTCCTTGTCGAAGAAGTGCAGGCGGTTGGTCTCGAAGGCGACCTTGATGGTGTCTCCGTTTCGGGCCGTGCTGCGCGGATCGACGCGGGCGATGACATTGCCGTCCTTGCCGGTGGTCTTGAGGTAGAGATACGTCTCGGAGCCCATGAGCTCGGTGACCTCAACCTGCGCCTCGACGAGGTTGCCGTCGGCCACGGAGATGAAGCGCTCCTCGTCGTGGATGTTCTCCGGACGGATGCCCATGACGACTTCCTTTCCGATGTAGGACTCGTCCACGAACTTGCGAACCTTCGCATCCGGCACCTTGATGGCGTTGTTGCCGAACTCGGCCCAGACGCCGTCGTCCTTCTTGACGAGCTTCGCGTTGAAGAAGTTCATCTGCGGGCTGCCGATGAAGGAGCCGACGAACAGGTTGGTCGGATAGTCGTAGAGGTTCTGCGGGGTATCGACCTGCTGGATGAAGCCGTCCTTCATGACGACGATGCGGGACGCCATGGTCATGGCCTCGGTCTGGTCGTGCGTGACGTAGATGAAGGTCGTCTGCAGGCGCTGATGGAGCTTGGTGATCTCGGTGCGCATCTGCACGCGAAGCTTGGCGTCCAGGTTGGAGAGCGGCTCGTCGAAGAGGAAGACCTTCGGATCGCGGACGATGGCGCGGCCCAGCGCGACGCGCTGACGCTGACCACCGGACAGAGCCTTCGGCTTGCGGTTGAGGTAGGGTTCAATGGACAGGATCTTCGCGGCCTCACGGACCAGCTTGTCGATCTCCTCCTTCGGCTTCTTGCGCAGCTTGAGGCCGAACGCCATGTTGTCATACACGGTCATGTGCGGATAGAGCGCGTAGTTCTGGAACACCATCGCGATGTCGCGATCCTTCGGCGCGACGTCGTTGACAAGGCGGTCGCCGATGTACAGCTCGCCCTCAGAGATCTCCTCCAGACCAGCGACCATGCGCAGCGTGGTGGACTTGCCGCAACCGGACGGGCCGACCAGGACGATGAACTCCTTGTCCTCGATGTCCAGGCAGAAGTCGGAAACAGCCGTCACATTGCCGGAGTAGATCTTGTAGATGTGATTAAGCTTCAGGCTTGCCATTGAAAAATCCCCCTTTAAACTGAAAGAAGTGACCGCCGTAATTGACGTCCTACGGCGTTGCGTTGAGTACATTATACGGATTTTTCATCCGTTTTGCAATTGAATAAGTTCACAAAAAACTGCCGGAAATTCACCCTGTGTTCCCCTTTTTTTCGGAATTATTCATGCCAATTTCTTTTGAAATTCTTATCAATTTTAATTTTTTTCTTCCAAGCTCTTATTTTCTTTCGTTATCTCTGTTTTTCTCCTTTTTTGTTCATTTTGTTCACGACTCGTCTTTTGTTCCGATTTTTCTTCCGACACGAAAAATCGATGGTTCGGTATCGTTTCCGGAACAAATCTCCGTCAAATTTTCCGCATACACGCCTCATTTTTGCTATTTTTTCTTTGCGCTCCTGCATATTCGGGTCCGTTTTTTCCACTCCCCCGTTCATTTTTGTCCTTCTTGAATTCATCCGCCTTTACGCCATTGTGCAATTTGCACATATACAATATTCTACAGGAGTTGTACGAAAAAAGTTTCTTCACATAGAAAAAGCAGCATGAATTTCCCATGCTGCCATTGTATTTCACCTATATATATGCCGCTCAGACGCCTTCCACGCGAATCATGCTGCACACGGAAGCGATATCGTGATTCAATTCACAAAGCGCGCGGCGCACTGCCTGCTCCGATCCGCCGTGCGTCAGGAAGATCATCTGCACGGCGCCCGGCCTGTCGCCGCCGGCCTTCTGCGCCACGGAAGCGATGCTCACGCCGTGGCGGGCAAACAGCCCGGCGACCTGCGCCAGCACGCCCGGCTCATCTTTGGCCTGCATGCGCACAAAGTGCACGCAGGCCCAGTCCTCCGCCATCTCACAGCGCGCATCGCCCACCGCCGGGAGCATGTGCCGCTTGGCCTTGGCCGCCTTGATCATGTCGGAGACGAGCGCGCTGGCCGTGGGCATATCGCCCGCGCCGCGGCCGTAGAACATCATCTCGCCGCACGCGTGCCCGTTCAGGTATACCGCGTTGAACGCGCCGCCCACGCCCGCAAGCGGGTGGCTGTCCGGCACGAACGCCGGGTGCACGCGCGCCTCAACCCGGCCGTCCACCTCCCTGGCCACGGCCAACAGCTTGAGCGTCAGGCCGAATTCCCGTCCGTACTGCACATCCTGCGGCGTGATCTTCGTGATGCCCTCGCGATACACGCTTTCGACCGGCACGTGGCGATGAAACGCCAGCGTGGCGAGAATCGAGAGCTTGTAAGCCGCGTCGTAACCCTCCACGTCCGCCGTGGGATCCGGCTCCGCCAGGCCAAGGCGCTGCGCATCGGCAAGCACGTCCGAGTAGGCCGCGCCCTCCTCACGCATGCGGGTGAGGATGTAATTGGTCGTGCCGTTGATGATGCCCATCATCGAGGTGATGCGGTTGGCCTGCAGGGACTCGTTCAGCGCGCGGATGATCGGGATCGCGCCGCAGACGCTCGCCTCATAGTACAGCCCCGCGCCGTGCTCGCGCGCCGCCCGCACGATCTCCTCCCAATGGGCGGCGAGCGCCATCTTGTTCGCCGTGACGACCGTCTTGCCCCGCCGCAGCGCCTCGATCATATAGGAAGCGGCCGGCTCTTCCCCGCCCATGAATTCCATGACGATCTCGATCTGCGGATCGTCCAGCACGTCCTCGGCGCGGTCGGTGAGCAGATGCGCGGGGATGTCCCAGCTTCGCTTCTTTCCCGGAGAGCGCACCAGAATCCGCCTGATGTCAAATGCCACGCCTTCGTTCTGCGCCATCGTTTCGCCATGGGTTTCCAGCAGCCTGTACACGCCGCAGCCGATGTTGCCGCAGCCCAGAAAGCCGATTGCCGTCCGCTTCATGTTCATCCCTCCTGCATGCCCGCGCTCAGGCCTGATTCTTCTCGTAGATCAGCCGCAGCCCGATGAGCGTCAGATCCGGGTTGATCTCGTCGATGACGTTCGAGTTCTTCTTGACCATGTGCGCCATGCCGCCCGTGGCGATGACGCGCGCCTGCGGGCAGCCGATCTCCTCCTTCATCGCGCCCACGATCTTCTCCACGGAGCCGATGTATCCATACAGGATGCCCGACTGGATGTTGCACACCGTCGTGCGGCCGATGACCCTGGGCGGGACGATCAGCTCGATGGAGGGCAGCTTCGCCGTGCCGGAGGAGAGCGCACGGTTCATCATGCGCAGGCCCGGCGCGATGGCGCCGCCCAGAAACTCGCCCTTCTCGGAGACGACGCCGTACGTCGTCGCCGTGCCAAAGTCGATGAAGACCGACGGCCCGCCGTAGAGCGTGGAGACCGCCACGGCGTTGGCGATGCGGTCGCTGCCCAGCTCGCGCGGGTTTTCGTACTTGATGTTGAGCCCCGTCTTCATGCCCGGCACCAGCAATCGCGGCTCCATGCCGAAGTAATCCCGGCACATGTGCTCGATCGTGAAATTGATCGACGGCACGACCGAGGAGATCATGATGCCCTCGATCGCCCGCATGTCCAGCTCGTGATAGCGGAACAGATCGGCCATGATGATGCCGTACTGATCGGAGGTCATCGCCGTGTCCGTCACGCAGCGCCAGCGCTTGAGGAGCTTGCGCCCATGAAACACCGCCGCCTTGATATTCGAGTTGCCGATGTCCATTACAAAAATCATGCTTTTCTTCCCCTTGCCGGCGTCAAAGCGCACCGGTTATTTGAAAGCGATGCCCGCCTTGTCCAGCGCCGTTGAAACGGCCGGCGCGATCACCGCGGCGACAATCGCCTCCGGCACGCCGTTGGCCACGCCCATCGCCGCGATGCCCAGCCCGACGCCCTTTTGCGCGATGGCATCCGGCACGCCCGCGCCCGATACGAGCATGTCCGCAATCTGTCCACGGTAGAGCAGGTAGATCATGCCCATCACCATCGCCGTATGCGCGAGCGTGCCCAGCGCGCTTGCGCCCACGCGCACGAGGATGCGCCGCCGGTCAAAGCGCGCGGTCAGGCGCTCCAGCCCGTTGAGCAGGGCGTACACGCACACGGGAAACGCCATCCGCGGCAGGATGGACACCAGCGGATTGACGAAAAACGGCGCAAAGAACGACGTGCCCGTCAGCGTGTTGAGCAGGCTGGCGATGCCAAAGACCAGGCCCGTGATCACGCCCGATCGAAGGCCGAGCGTCAGCGTGGCGATGATCACCGGGATGTGCAGCGTGGTCGCCGTCAAAAACGGCATGCGGATCAGGCCCAGCGGCGTGTTGGCCAGCACGATGGTCAGGGCGATCATCAGGGCCGTCCCCGTCATCCACTGCATGGACAGTTTCTTTCTCTTCATATACGGTTCTCCTCCGTTCGGGTTCGCGTTGGATACCCGACATCGTTGCGGCCGCATCCGGCGGCCAGACTCGGTATAAACCTTCCGGTCTGCTCTGCGCGCAGCAGCAGCCGAAATCATGACTTATTGTATCAGAAAACACGCCGCATCGCAAGCCGCGTGTGCGCTTTTGCGGCAGAAAGCGTCCATTTTTGCACAAAAAGCGCTTGACAGGCCGCCCCGTTTCCATTATAATGAAGTCCGTTCATGCGGGAATGGCGGAATTGGCAGACGCGCTAGATTCAGGTTCTAGTGAAAGCAATTTCATGCAGGTTCAAGTCCTGTTTCCCGCACCACGGCACCACCTCTGATCGGATACGATTGCGGGTGGTGTTTTTTTGCATATGACAAAGGCCCGAACCCCGTGGACACGCGGAGATTTCGGGCCTGTTTTTTCTTCGGAGGCGCTTCGCCCTTCAGCCGGATTCCTGCCGGAAGGCGGCTTGTTCGCCCGCAAAGTGCCTGTCATGGCCGTCGCTCAGCGCCTGCGGCCTGATCCGCCATGCCCGCGTGGATATCATTCGAAAACCTGCGCAGGCCAGACCGGCAGCAGACGGAACATGCCGCCCTCATGACGGACGCGCCCCTCGTGTGAATCATGGTTCTCCTTCCAGCGCTTGCATGCTGGACGCGCGAATGTCCATCCCGTCTTGAGCGGGATACGCCGCAAAAAGGCCGAATCCCCGGTCATTGCCGGCCGCAAACGGGAATACGGGCAGCGTTGTCGCCGCGCCGGTTTCGCCCGTGGGCGAAAGCGCAATGACGCTGATGGAACCGGCGTCCTCCCCCAGCTCGATTTTGCGCGCAGACAGCGCCTTGACCGCCTGTTCGCAGGCTTTCTGCGCAGAGACGCCCATGCGCATCCGCGATACGATGTCATAGGAGAGGCATCCGCGCATGATGTCCTCGCCCAGCCCCGTGGCCGCCGCCGCGCCATAGCGCGCATCGCAGTAGAATCCCGATCCGACGATGGGCGAATCGCCCACGCGCCCCGACGCCTTGAGGAACAGGCCGGAGGTGGATGTGCCGGCAATCAGCGAACCGCGCCCGTCCAGCGCAAGCACGCATACCGTATCGTGTTCCCTGTACGCATCCGGCTTACGGTTTTCCTGCCGCAGCGCTTCACGCCATTGCATCATGGACGCCGGCGTGCGCAGATCGCGCATGGGAAGCCCCTGCGCAATCGCGAACTGCTCCGCCCCGCGGCCGGCCAGCAGGCAGTTTGTCTCCCGTCCGCACAGCGCGCGCGCCGCGCGGATGGGGTTGCGGATGTTCTCTGCGCTCATCACCGCGCCAAAGCGCAGCGTATTCCCGTTCATAAAGGCCGCATCCACCATGACGTGGCCGTCATGATCGGGTAGCCCGCCGTATCCGACCGATGTGAAGCCCGGCTCATCCTCCACGGCGCGAATGGCCTGCTCCACCGCGTCCTCCGCTGCGCCGCCCCTCGCCAGACCGGCATGCGCCTCACGCACGCCCTCACAGCTCATCTTCCACGTTCCGATGATCGCATACATATTCGTTCTCCTTTGATGCACAATCCGCTCATTCATAGGTCCGCTTCCTTGCCAACGAATCCTCCGCCCCTCGTGACCGGGGCAAATGTCCCGGTATCGACGACAACGCATGACCCCACTTTGCATGGTCCTATCCTCGCCAAAGGCATCATGCCGACACGCCCGCCGATCGAGCCGTGCATGCGCCGGCGCATCGACCGGACGGCTTTCCATGCAGAAATCCAGCACCATGGCGTCCTTCCTGAACGCCATGGTGTGTCTCGCCCCCGTATACGGCACGGGAGAAAGACGGCCCTACGTTCCAATCGGAAATCCGCACGCAAAGGCGATCACCGATTGGCATTTCGGGAAGACGGATGATCCCCATGAGGCGCGTCATGAAATCGATCCACGCTCGCCATCCCGCATGAATCCGCGCCCAGTCCAGACGGCATGCCTTGACCTGTCTGTTGTCAATCCTCCAATCCCCTCGCCCCATTCACTCCATTCAGACAGATACAGTATACGCAGAATCAACAGCGCTGTCAAAGAAAATCCGTTCTTTTCCGGAAAACAGCGAAGGCGGGAAACGGAGATTTCCACCGGCCATGATGTCATAAGCGCCATTCAATGCCGTTCCCGCCGGGGAGACAGGCGCTGACGCTATCGTGAGGCCATGCGGATACGACGCAGGCGCTTGTTTTTATCCGCGGCAGAACGGCGGAGTACATCATGCAAAGGCGCGCCGCACATGATTCTTTTGTCGAGCGCCGCCGTCATCCGCACGCGGAGGGCACAGTGGCGCGGGTCTGCGTCTACATCGCGCCCTGCGCATCCTTCCTGCCGGGCGGCGCGCCGCTTTGCCATGGCGGGCGTCCCTGCCGGGCAGCGCGAAACTGCGGTCCGCGCGTCGATCCGCAAGGCCACCCAACCCCGGCGCAGCCCGCATCAAACCGCACCGCGCCGATCCGTTTTCGCAGTCAGACAAAAAGGACGAGGCTCGGAACCCGCCTGGGGTTCCTTGCCTCGTCCGCATAGCAGGGCGCATGCGCCCGTGCCGGATCTCTGGATTAGCCGAGCTCCGCGAAGTACTTGATGGTGCGAACCATCTGAGAGGTGTAGGAGTTCTCGTTGTCGTACCAGGACACGACCTGCACCTGATAGGTGTCCTCGTCGATCTTGGCCACCATGGTCTGGGTCGCATCGAAGATGGAGCCATAGGTGCTGCCGATGATGTCGGAAGACACGATCTCGTCGGTGTTGTAGCCGAAGGAAGCAGAAGCCTGCGCCTTCATCGCGGCATTGATGGACTCCTTGGTCACATCCTTGCCCTTGACCACGGCGACGAGGATGGTGGAAGAACCGGTCGGAACCGGAACGCGCTGCGCAGAGCCGATCAGCTTGCCGTTGAGCGCCGGAATGACCAGGCCGATCGCCTTGGCGGCGCCGGTGCTGTTGGGCACGATGTTCTGCGCGCCGGCGCGGGCACGACGCAGGTCGCCCTTGCGCTGCGGGCCGTCCAGGATCATCTGATCGCCGGTGTACGCATGCACGGTGGTCATGATGCCGGACTGGATCGGATACGCATCGTTGAGCGCCTTGGCCATCGGAGCCAGGCAGTTGGTGGTGCAGGACGCCGCAGAGATGACCTTGTCCTCAGTGGTCAGCGTATTCTCGTTGACGGAGAACACGATGGTCGGCAGGTCGTTGCCGGCCGGAGCGGAGATGACGACCTTCTTGGCGCCAGCCTCGATATGCGCCATCGCCTTGGCCTTGCTGGTGTAGAAGCCGGTGCACTCGAGCACAACGTCCACGTCCAGCTCGCCCCACGGGAGCTCGTTCGCCTTCGGCTTGGCATAAATGGTGATCTCCTTGCCGTTGACGGTGATGGAGCCCGGCACCTTCACGGTCTTGCCGTCCTCTTCAAAGACCGGCTCCTTGTAGGAAACGGTATCCTTGTGGACGTACGGACCCTGAGCGGTGTCATACTTGAGCAGATGCGCCAGCATCTTCGGGCTGGTCAGATCGTTGATCGCAACAACCTCGTAACCCTCGGCGTCAAACATCTGACGGAAAGCCAGACGGCCGATGCGACCGAAACCATTAATCGCAACCTTCACCATTGGAAATCTCCTCCTAATCTGTTCGTCAATCCTATTGACATGGGTAAAACCCTACTCTATTGTACTCAAATTCTGTCTCTTTTTCAAGTCCTTCCCTGTTGTTTTTGAGAAGAATTTGCGTTTTGTGAATATTTTACCCAAATCAGGCGGGCGTCTGCGTCAATTCCGCCTGTTTTTGATACATCCCTGTCAAATGTCACTTACTCCTCCGCCGTCTGCAAATACTCGCTGCGCACGTATCCCTCGATGACGTCGGTCTTCACGTGCGACCAGCCGTCGGCGTCTGTATGGAGAACGATGAGCTTTTGATCCTTATACAGCCTGCGCAGCACGTCCGCAGAGAGGCTGGGCGATTCCCGCAGGTTCAGCGACGAGTTTTCGCTGATGTTGCTGACCACCGCCAGATATGCGCCCTTGGGCATGTCCTGCGTGGAGACGGGCATCAGCGTGGGCCGGGGCGTCGGGCTGGGCGTCGGCGCGGGCGTGGCCATGATCGTCATGTCCGCCGTCGGCAGCGGCTGGCGCGTCACGTCGTAGCGCGTGAGCGTCATGCCCGGATAGTAGAAGCCGAGGATCTGCTCGCAGGTCATGCCGTATTGGGCGGCCATCTGCTGCGCGCCGCGCTGGGACATGCCCACGCCGTGGCCGAAGCGGCGCGACTCAAACATGAACGCGGAGCCGATGTCATACACCGTGATCAGCTCGTTCTGATAGACGTTGATGCTCAGCCCCATCGCCTTTTCCGCCGCCGTGAAGATCGGCAGCGTCACCGTCAGCGTGTCCTCCACCTCCTTGTACGGGGAGAACGACGGCGTGGCCGTCGGCGCGGGCGTCGGGGACGGCGTAGCCTGCGCGTCCGGCGTCCAATCGGGCGCAGGCGTCGCATGCAGCGCCGACTCGTCGCGGAACGTGTAATCGCGCACCGAGATCTTCACCTCGAAGCGAAGCTCCGTCATCAGCCGCGAGGGCGCGTCAAACTTGGGCGTCATCGCCTCCACGCTGAGGATCTCGTCAAAGCGCACGAGGTTCTCGTCCGCCTCCACGCCCATCGCCTCAAGCTGTTCGCTCAGCGCCATGACCAGCTCGCTGTGCAGCGCCGGGCCGACGCCCTCCTCGCCGGGCTTTTTCTTGAGCGTAAAGCGCTTGACGACGCTCGCGTCGTTCTCCAGATCGAACGGGTCGTCGCGCATGTCCATGTAGCCGTATTCGTCCGGATCATCCGACGGCCAGACGTGCTGTCCGAGCTCCGTCTGCCCGCCGTTGCTGGCGGAATAGTAGCAGTCGGCCAGCTTGCCCTTGTAGGTGCCGCAGATGCCCTCCGTCTCCCGAACGGCCTGCTCGGAAACCGGATGCGACGTGGAACGCCCCTTGTAGGCCTGATCGTTCGTCGTGTCCTCCACGTCGTAATCGCCGCTGCTGCCGCTCCTTTGCAGCACATACGTGCGCGCGGCGATGGCCTGCGCCTTGAGCGCCTCCAGCGGGAAGGAATCGCCCATCTCGTAGGGGACGACGCCCAGGAGGTAATCCTCCACGTGGATGTGCAGAATCGGGCGGATGACGCCCTCCTGCACGTCCAGCGCGAGATCGCCCTCATACAGGCCGCTTCTGTCGTTGAGCTTGAGCGCGCTGCCCGACTCGCCCGCGCAGCGAACCAGCTTCATCTCAGGGCCGATCACCGTGGCGACCTGCCCCGTGTGCAGCACAAGCTGGCCCTGGCGCAGCGCAACGGTGATCTGCGCGCCGTCGGAGAAGAGCATGGAGCCGTCCTCCAGCATGTATGTGCCCTGCACCTCGATGCGCAGCGCGTCCTCCACGTCCAGGCTCCTGAGCCATACGCGGATCGTCGTTTGTACCTGCGCATTCGCCTGCCCGCCCGTCAGCGTCACCAGCAGCGCAGCGAGCAGCATCCAGATCACAACATGGCGAAACGGTCGCTTCACGGTTCTGCCGCCTCCTGTCTTCATCGTGTCGCAATCATTATAACAAAAAGGTGCCGGCAGATCAACCGCAGGGAAACAATACGAAAATGCGGCGCGATTTCCCTGCGTTTCCTGCCGGATACGCGAAAGCGCCTGCCCCTCGCCGGGGACAGGCGCAAAGCGAGTCAGGCGCCGTATGCGGCGGCCTTCTTCACCAGGTAGGCAAAGATCCGCTCGGCCGCATCGCTGAAGCGCGTCAGATGTTCCGGGTGAAACTCGACGCCGAAGACCGCGTCGCTGCCCTTCAAGCTGACGGCCTCCACGATGCCGTCCATCGTGATGCCCTCGATGATCAGGTTCGGCCCGGCGTCGCGGATGGCCTGATGATGCATGCTGTTGGTGAGCATCGTCGTCGTGCCGGTGATGCGCGCGAGCAGGCCGTGCTCCTCAAAGCGCACCGCGTGCTTGTAATCGTCGTAGGGCGGCTGCTGCATGTGCTGCCCGGCGGGCAGGCCCAGCTGGCTCGCCAGATCCTGAAACAACGTGCCGCCCAGCGCGACGGCCAGCACCTGAATGCCGCGGCAAATGCCCAGCACCGGCATGCCGCGCTCGACGGCCATCCTCGTGAGCGTCAGCTCAAACGCGTCGCGCTTTTCGTCGATCTTGCCGCAGCCGGGCAGCACGTCCTCGCCGTACCGGCCGGGATGGATGTCCCCGCCGCCGGAGAGCAGCAGGCCGTCCACGGCGTCAAGCAACCGGCGGATTGTCTCCTCATCCGTCACGCACGGCAGCGCCACGGGCAGCCCGCCCGCGCGCAGGATGGCATCAAAGTAGGTTTCCTTGAGGATGAGCTGACCGTTTTCCTCGCTTCGCGAGGCGGAAATGCCGATGATGGGGCGCTTTTCCATGCCTTATCCCTTCTTGCCCTTCTCTTTTTTTCGCTCGCCGAACTTGGCATTGTATGCGTGCATCGCCTCGACGATCACACGGTTGGCCTCTTCCCGGTTCTCCGCGCGGCTGACCACCGTCTTGTGGCTCTCCAGCTCCTTGTAGACCGTGAAGAAGTGGCGGATCTCCTCGAGCACGTGCTCCGGCAGCTGGCTGATGTCGAACATGAAGTTGTAATTCGGATCGCCCAGCGGCACGGCGATGATCTTCTCGTCCCGTTCGTCGGCGTCGTGCATCTCGAATACGCCGATCGGACGGCACTGCACAAGCGTCATCGGCTCGATTGCCTCCGAGCAGAGCACCAGCACGTCGAGCGGGTCGCCATCCTCGCCGTACGTGCGCGGGATGAAGCCGTAATTGGCCGGATAATGCGTAGACGTGTAGAGCACGCGATCCAGGCGCAGCATGCCCGTCGCCTTGTCCAGCTCGTACTTGTTCTTGCCGCCCTTTTTGATCTCGATCACGGCCATAAACCGCTCAGGGGAGATCATCTCCGGCGAGATGTCATGCCAGATGTTGTTCATGTCGTCGCCCTCCCTGGCCGATGTGATGCGCTCACATCCTGTCAAGCAATTCGCGATAAATGTCCTTCTGTACGGCGTCCGGCGCAATCGCCTCAAACCAGATCCTCTCGGCCTCCACGGCCTGATGGTACAGCATGCCCAGCCCTTCCACCGCCGGAAGGCCGAGCCGGCGTGCGCAGCGCAGGAGCATCGTCTCGCGCGGATTGTACACCGCATCGAACACGGCGCCGCAGCGCGCGACGACCGCCTCCGGCACGGGACACGCGTCCGCGTGCGGCGTCATGCCCACCGGCGTGCAGTTGAGCAGCACGTCATGCGCGCCCTCGATGGCGGATATCGGACAGACGGCGATGCGTCTTCCTCCGTCCGCCTGCGTGCGGGCCAGCTCCGCTGCCAGCGCCTCGCCCTTGTCAGGGCTGCGCACGGCGAACGTCACCCGTCCGCCGCGCGCGAGGAACGCATGGCCCGCCGCGCGCGCCGCGCCGCCGCCGCCCAGAATCAGCGCGTCTGCCGCTTCCGTGCGGACGCCGCCCTCCTCCAGCGCGCGCAGCATGCCCGCGCCGTCCGTGATGTGTCCGATCAGCCGCCCGTCTCGATTCTCGACCGTGTTGACCGCGCCGCAGGCGCGCACCGCGTCGTCCACCTCATCCAGCAGCGGGATGATCCGCTCCTTGTACGGGATCGTCACGTTAAAGCCGGCAAAGCAGCTTCGCAGCACATCCACGGCGGCGGGCAGCTTCTCCTGCGGCACGGTGATGGGCAGATAGACGGCGTCGATCCCGGCCGCGGCAAAGAGCGAATTGTGAATCTGGGGCGACCAGGTGTGCCCAAGCGATTTGCCCAGCACCGCAAAGCGCAGCGTCGCGGCGGTGATTCGCTGATCCAGCATCCCGATCGCCCCCTTCTTGCCTTACAGGCGCAGCACGGCGCCGTTGTTCTTCTCGCAGGCCGCGAGAATCTTCTGCATCACCGGGTTCACGTCCTCATCGGACAGCGTGCGCTCCGCATGACGGAAGGCCAGCGAGAACGCCACGGACTTCCTGCCCTCGCCCAGCTGCGCGCCGCGATAGATGTCGAACATCTCCGCGCTCTCCAGCAGCGCGCCGCCAGCCCTGCGGATGCTCTCCAGCACGCTGCCCACGGTCGTCGCCTCGTCCATCACCAGCGCGATGTCGCGGGTGACAGCCGGGAATTTCGGCAGCGCGCGCACGTGGCCCATCTTGCAGCGCAGCTCGCCCAGCAGCTCCAGATCGACCTCGGCGATCACCGTGCGCTTGCCGATCTCAAAGGCGGCCATCGTCGCGGGATGCACCTCCGCCACGCTGGCCAGGCAGGCGTCGCCGGCCATCAGCTTCGCCGCGCGGCCCGGGTGGTGATACGGCTGCGCGCCCGGCACGATCTCGCAGCGCACGCCAAATCGCGCCAGCATGTCCAGCACGATGTCTCGCACGCGATAGAAGTCGACCTCCGGGCCGTAGGCGCCGATGCACAGCGCCGGCCGCTCGTGCGGCAGCTCGCCCGGCTTGTAGCCCGCCATGTCAAACACAGGCGAGATCTCGTAGAGCATCGCCGTCTCGTTGTTGCGGCTCTGGTTGAGGGCGATCGTGCCCAGCATGGACGGCACGAGCGTGGAGCGCATGACGCTGGTGTCCTCGCCCAGCGGGTTGATCAGCTTGAGCATCGTGCGGCGCGGATCGTCCGCGGGCAGGTTCAGCTTGTCGATCAGCTTCGGGCTGATGAAGGAGAAGTTGCGGATCTCGTAGAGGCCCATGCCCACCAGAATGCGGCCCACCTTGTCGGAGAGCTGCATGTGCGGGTTGCGCGTGCCCGGCGCGGTCTCGCCGCGCAGCAGCGTGGAGCGGATGTGCTCATAGCCGTAGATGCGCAGCACTTCCTCGGAGAGATCCTCCTCCGTCTCGATGTCCTCGCGGTCCTGCGGCGCGACGACGGTCAGCGTGTCGCCGTCAAGCGACGCCTCCATGTGCAGCCGCTGCAAGATTGCGGCCATCTCCTCGCCCGGGATGCGCATGCCGATGCGCGCGTTGATGCGCGCGACGGACGCCTCCACCGCCTCGCGCGGCTTGGGATTGGGATAGCAGTCGAACACGTCGTCGATGACCTCGCCGCAGCCCAGCAGGTTCACGAGCTGGCAGGCGCGGTCCGCCGCCTCGCGGCAGGTCGCCGCGCAGACGCCGCGCTCAAAGCGGCCGGATGCCTCCGTGCGCATGCCCAGCGCGCGGGTGGTCTGGCGGATGTTGCTGCGCTCAAAGGCGGCGATCTCAAACATGACCGTCTTCGTCTCTTCGGTGATCTCGGACTCCTCGCCGCCCATGACGCCGGCGATGCCGGTCGCATCGGTCTGGTCGGCGATCATGAGCATGTCGGTCGTCAGGTCGCGCGCTTTGCCGTCGAGCGTGACGATCTTCTCGCCCTCATAGGCGCGGCGCACCACGACGTGCCGCTCCTTGACCTTCGCCAGATCAAACGCGTGCATCGGGTGGCCGGTCTCCAGCATCACGTAGTTGGTGATGTCCACGATGTTGTTGATGGCGCGCACGCCGGCCGCGTGGAGCGCCTTGCGCATCCACATCGGCGACGGGCCGATCTTGATGTTCTTGACCACGCGGGCGCAGTAGCGCGGGCACAGCTCGGTGTCCTTGATCTCGATGGTGACAAAGTCGCTCATCCTGCCCGGCACGGCCTCCACCTTGATCTCAGGCTTCTCAAAGCGGGTGTTGAGCGTCGCGGCGGCCTCGCGGGCCAGCCCCCATACGCTCAGGCAGTCCGGCCGGTTGGCCAGAATCTCAAAGTCGACGACCGTGTCGTCGATGCCCAGAATGGGACGCACGTCGGTGCCGGGCGCATAATCCTCCTGAAAGACCAGCAGGCCCTTGTCGCCCACGGACGGATACAGGTACTCCGGCACGCCCAATTCCGGGCCGGAGCAGCACATGCCGCAGGATTCCACGCCGCGCAGCTTGCCCTTCCTGATCGTGATGCCGCCGGGCAGCACCGCGCCCACCTTGGCGACCGGCACCAGAATCCCCGCCTCGACGTTCGGCGCGCCGCAGACGATCTGCAGCGGTTCCGCTTCGCCCACGTCCACCGTCAGCACGTGCAGGTGGTCGGCGTTCTCGTGATCCTTCACCGTCAGGATCTTGCCCACGACGACGCCCTGCACCGCCGCGCCCTGATCCTCAAGCCCCTCCACGGCCGTGCCGTGGTGAATCATTGCATCCTGAAAAGCCTCGGCAGACACCGGAATCTCGGCGTACTGCCCAAGCCATTGCATCGGTACCTTCATTGTCTTCTCCCTCCCACCTTAGTCGTCGCGGAACTGCGACAGGAAACGCACGTCGCCTTCAAACAGGGCGCGCATATCCGTGATGCCGTAGCGCAGCATGGCAATGCGCTCCAGCCCCACGCCGAAGGCAAAGCCGCTGTACTTCCTGCTGTCGATGCCGCACATCTCCAGCACCTTCGGGTTGACCATGCCCGCGCCGAGCACCTCGATCCAGCCTGTGCCCTTGCAGACGCGGCAGCCCTTGCCGTGGCAGTTGACGCAGGTCAGATCGACCTCGGCGGACGGCTCGGTGAACGGGAAGAAGGACGGGCGGAAGCGCGTGGTCACGTCCTGGCCAAAGAGCTTTTGCGCAAACGCGTCGAGCGTGCCCTTGAGGTCGGCCATGGTGACATCCTCGCCGACGACCAGGCCTTCCATCTGATGGAAGACCGGGGAGTGCGTGGCGTCCACCTCGTCGGCGCGGTACACGCGGCCCGGACAGACGATGCGAATCGGCGGCTTGCGCGTGAGCATCGTGCGCGCCTGAACGGGCGAGGTGTGCGTGCGCAGCACGACGTTGTCCTCGATGTAGAACGTGTCCTGCGCGTCGCGCGCCGGGTGATTTTTGGGGATGTTCATCAGCTCGAAGTTGTACAGATCGTACTCGACCTCCGGGCCTTCCACCACGTCAAAACCCATGCTGGTAAAGACGCCCAGCATCTGATCCTGCACCAGCGAAATCGGGTGCTGCATGCCGATGGGCGTATGCTTGCGCGGCTCGGTGACGTCAATCGCCTCGCGCGCGAGCTTCTTCTCCTGCTCCCGCGCCTTGAGCCTCTCATCCAGCGCGTCCATCTGCGCGGTCAGCGCGGCGACGACCTCGTTGATCATCTGGCCGGCCTTCGGGCGATCCTCCGCGGGGATCTGGCCCATCGAGCGGCGCAGCAGCGTCAGCTCGCCCTTCTTGCCCATCAGCCTCAGCTTCAGCGCGTCCAGACCGGCCTTGTCGTCGATCTGCGCGAGCTGCGCCAGCGCCTCCTCCTGGATTTTGCGCAGTTGTTCTTGCATCTCCATATCGAGTAAAACCCTCCTTCAATGATCAAAAAAAGCCCCGTCCGCAAAAGGGACGAGGCTGTATTTCCCCGTGGTACCACCCGGTGTTCGCCCTGTGCGCTGCGCGCTGTCAGGCCTTTGACTGGATAACGGATCGACCGTCCCCGCCTACCTGTCAACGGGGCAGCTCCTGAGTGAATTTCCCGAAGCGTCCTGCGCGGAATTGCAGCCTCGTTCCGCGCTCTCTGAAAGGCCGCCGCAGCCGGGCATTGTCTCATTCTTCGCCTTTAGCGTGTATTATACACGATTTTTCGCGGGATGGCAAGCCTTCATTGCAGATACGCCGGGTCGTCGCAGTAGCAAAACTCGCCAAAGCGATGCGTGCAGCCGCAGGTTTCCACCATCTGCCCGTCGTCCTGCGCCATGGACATGTCTTCCGCCATCAGATGGGCCGCGAACTCGCCCACGACGCGCTCGATCTCGCCTTCGTCGCGCGCGACGACGTATTCCTGCGCGCCGTCGACGGTCTGATCCTCGCGCAGGAGCATCAGCTCGCCGCGCTCCAGCGCGTCCTCGCGCTCCGTGCCCAGCAGCACGTATGTCTTTTTGCCCAGGCGGATGGTGGCCAGATGGCGCAGGGACGCCCGGCGCCCCTCCATGTCGCAGATTTCCACCCATTCGCCGTCAAAGCGGTCGTCTTCTTCAAATGATCGTGCCATATGCTTCCTTTCGATATGACCGGCTTATCCCTCTTCGCTCTGCGCCAGATACGCCTCGTAGACCGCGGCGATCAGCGCCTCATCCTCCAGCGATTGATAGCAGGCCTGCCCCTCGCCGTCCACGGTCAGGCGCATGATGCAGCTTTCGTCTCTCGCCATGTCCTGCGTGTCCTCCACGCATGTCAGCAGCACGTATTCCTCGCCCGCATACGGGATCGACGCACTCAGATAGAAGCGAATCGGATTGCCGTCCTCATCCTCCATCTCAAGCATGCCGTCCTCCTGCGGGTCTTCTTCCTGTTCGTCCCGTGCGCGGGCGGCGGCGTTTGCGTCCAGGTACGATTGCAGGATCATCACCGCCGCGACCATGTCGACCTTCTTCTTGCGGTCTTCGCGGCGCATGTTCGCCTCCAGCAGCGCATCCTCCGCGAGCACGGTCGTCATGCGCTCGTCGTAATACGCGACGCTCAGCCCGGCTTCCTCCAGCTTCGCGGCAAATTCCTTCACCTTCCCGGCCTGAAAGCCCTGCGTGCCGTCCATGTTGCGCGGCAGGCCGCAGAGGATCCGCGTCGTTTCGTAGTGCTGCGCAAGCTGCGCGATGTGGCGCACATCCGGGCCGTAGCCCACGCGCGTGTACGTCTCAACCGGCTGCGCGGTGATGCCCAGCGGATCGCTCACCGCAATGCCGATACGGCGGTCGCCCACGTCCAGCGCGACCCATCTTTCGTTCATGCGCCGCACCTCAGACGTTTTTGGAGATATAGAACTGCACCAGCTCTTCGAGCAGCTCGTCCCTGTCAATGCGGCAGATGAGCGAGCGCGCGTTCTGATAGCTGGTGATGTACGTCGGATCTCCGCTGATCAGATAGCCTACGATCTGCGTGATCGGATCGTATCCCTTCGCAGACAGGGCGTGATACACGCACAGCAGGATGGTCTGTGCGTCCTGCGGGTTTTCACTGATGGTCTTAAAGTGCTGCGTCCCCATATCCGAATTGATCACGGCGCGTCCCCCCTACAATAAGTTCGCAGATTTTATTATACACGATCCTCTGTTCGGTTTCAATCTCCTGCCGCAGAATTATTTCCAGCCGCAGGCGCGGCCGCGCGCGCCTGGCGCACGGACCAGAGCGCGCTGCGCACGGTCACCACCAGCGGCACGGCCAGCAGGATGCCCCAGACGCCCATCAGGCTGCCCATCACAAACACGCTCACGATCGCCGCCAGCGGGTGAATCGACGTGCTGGAGGCCGTGAAGTACGGGCTGATGAAATTGCCCTCCACCTGCTGCACGAGCACCACCAGTCCGAGGGCGAGCAGCGTCTGCTGCAAGCCCTGCGGGATGCTGCTCAGCAGAATCGGCACGGCGCCCAGCACGGGCCCGACGTAGGGCAAGATCTCAAAGATGCCCATGAACAGCGCGAGCAGCAGCGCATCCGGCACGCCCAGCAGCAGCAATCCCAGATACGTCGCCAGACTCACAAACGCGCTCGTCTTGAGCATGCCGGAAACGTACCCCATGATCGCATTTCTGCACCCGCGCAGCATGGAGAGCGCCGGCATGCGCCACGCCGGCGGCACGACCAGCAGCAGATGCCCGCCGATCAGCCTGCGCTCGCGCAGCAGATAATAGGCGAGCACCAGTGCAAACAGGATGCGGCCCGTCTGCGCGGCAAACGCCATGCTGCCCCGCGCAGCGAACGCCGACAGGCTGCTGACCGCGCCGGTGATCACCTCGCCGATGCCGGAGCCGTCCGCGCTGTGCAGCCCCGCCTGCTCCACAAACGCGCCCACCTGCTGCAAAACCGCCGTGAGCGTCGGCGCGTTGCGGCGGATCAGCTCGATGGAATGTGCGACCAGATACGGCACAAACGCCGAAACGGCGAGCAGCGCGATCAGCAGAAAGCCGCAGACGGCCGCAGCGGCGGCCAGCGACGCGCGCAGGCCGCGCCGCTCCAGCAGGCGGCAGACGGGCGAGAGCAGCAGCGTGAAGGCGACGGCAAAGGCGAACACCGCCGCGATGCCCAGCAGCGCATGCCTGCGCCGGTAGACGTAGATGCCAAGCGCCAGCGCGCCGAGCGCGCAGGCCATCGCTTTCAAGATCCTCATCGCTTCGCCCCCATACAAAAGAGAGGGAAAGCTCCGCGAGCCTTCCCCACTTCCGGCCTTACCCGACCCAGCACGCCGCGACCTGCCTGGCCAACTGCGGCCCGTTTTTCGCCAGCACGCGCTTCATTCGCTTGCCCTGCGGCGTCATCATCAGCCCCGCGCCGACGGTCAAGCCGAGCAGTCCGCCTGCGGCCATTCCTTTCATGGTGGATACGCGCATCTCGTTTCCCCTCCCCTTGAAAACATCAGCTCACTGCCCAGGGAAGCCGGCACGATCAAATCGCCGTTTTCCCCGTCCGCGCTGCGATAGGCATAGACCCAGATCCGCCTTCGGCTCCGCGCGGGCCAGTATCCCGGCATGATCTCCACCGCCAGCACGCGAAGCGTCCGCTCGTCGATGGCATAGTCCGTCACGCAGCCCGCCAGCAGGCCCGTCGTGTCCCGAACAAACGGGCTGACCGCCGTCTCACGGTCGCGCGCATAGCGCTCCACCCGATCTGCAAGGATAAATCCGTCGGCGATCGCAGACACCTGTTGCGGCAGCACCACCCGCTTCCCGCGTATGCCGCAGGCGACGACCAGCGCATTCACCCTTTTTCGCGCGGCGTCCAGGCTGATGCTCTGCAAAAGGCCGATCTGCCGGTTGCAGCAGATCACCGGGTCATTGCGCAAGGCGCTCATCCTGATCATGGCATCCTCCCCGTTTCTCCCGCAGTGAGCCTGCTGCTATCCTTCGCCGGGGCCGCGCAAAGCATGCTGGCAATACAAAGAAAAGCCGCGCAAAGGCGGCATTATCTCAGCTTTTGAATCGTCTTTTCAAAGGCTTCCGGCAGCGGCGCCAGGAGCGTCATCTGCGCCCCGGTGGCCGGATGCGTGAAGGAGAGGCTGTAGGCGTGGAGCATCAGCCGGGGAATCTGCACGCTCAGCCTGATGTTCGGCGCGTAGATGCGGTCGCCCAGCAGCGGATGGCCGATGGACTGCATGTGCACGCGGATCTGATGCGTTCTGCCGGTGAGCAGGTGCACGTCCAGATACGTCGCGCCTCTGAGCCGTTCGAGCACCTTCCACTCTGTCCGGGAGGGACGGCCGTCCGGCACGATGGCCATCTTCTTGCGATCGACCGGATGGCGCGCAATCGGCGCGTCGATCAATCCCTGCTCCTCGCCGAATTGCCCATAGGCGACGGCACGATAGTGCTTTTCCATCGTGCGCGCCTTGAATTGCGCGCTGAGCGCCGCATGCGCCGCGTCGTTCTTGGCGATGAGGATCAGCCCGGACGTGTCCTTGTCCAGGCGATGGACGATGCCCGGGCGCATCTCCCCGCCGATGCCGGAGAGATCGCGCACGTGATAGAGCAGCGCGTTGACCAGCGTGCCGTCCTCATTGCCCGCCGCCGGATGCACCACCATGCCGCAGGGCTTGTTGACGATCACCACATCCGCATCCTGATACAGGATGTCCAGCGGGATGTCCTGCGCGACGATCCCGGTCTCCCGCGTCCGGGGCACGGCGAGCGTCACGCGCTGGCCCGCCGCCACCTTGAGCGACGGCTTTTCGACCTCTTTCCCATCGACAAAGACGGCGCCTTCCAGCATCATCGCCGAGACGCGCGAGCGCGAAAACGCCGTGTGCGCGCGCAGGTAGGCGTCGATGCGCGCGCCGTCGTCCTGCGCATCAACCGTCAATTCGATCCTTTGGTCCATCGTCTTCTCCCATCGGTTGTTCCAGCCTGCCCGTCAGCGTCAGCGCCATCAGCAGCGCAACAGAAGCCGTAATCGCGATATCCGCCAGATTGAAGATCGGAAAATCGAGAAACAGCAGGCGAATGTAATCCGTCACGCCGGAAAACGCGATCCGGTCGATCAGGTTGCCCAGCCCGCCGCCCAGCAGACAGGCAAGCGCGGTCTGCGCCGCGCGCGTCAGGCGCAGGCGCAGGCACGCATAGGCGCACACCGCGCCCAGCAGCGCCGCCGAAACCGCGGCAAGCAGCGCCGTGTGCCCGTCAAACAGGCTGAACGCCGCGCCCGTGTTGACGCTGTGCGTGATGGCAAGCAGGCCGGGCATCTCCAAGATCACCGCGCCCGGCGGATAGAGGCGCACAATCGTCTTGATCGCCTGATCCAGCGCCGCGATCAGGACGGATATGCCGCAAAGTCTCCTCATGTCGTTCCGAGATTGACCTCCACGATGCGCACCAGTTCCGCCAGAAACTGCCCGATCACCGGCAGATTGCTCATCGCCATGTTGCGCAGGATGTACAGCAGCAGCGCGCCCAGCACCGTAAAGCCGATCGAAAATCCGAGGCCGCGCGCGATGCCGCTCAGAAAGTCGAGCGCAAGCCGCCGCTTCCAGTCCTGCACGTAGCGAAGAAACGCGTCCAGATGCATCAGCTCCAGGCGCTGGGCCAGATGCTCAAACCTGCGCAGGATAAAGTCCAGATCGAAAGGATTCATCGCCGTCCCTCCCCCAGCCTATCATGCTGGAAAAGCGGCAGGATTATCCTGCGGATCAGAAAGGGTAAGAAAAAAGCAGGGACACGTCCCGCCGGACACATCCCAGCTTCAATCGGCTTTACAGCAGCTTCTTGATCTGATCCATGGAAGCGGTCTGCGCGTCCACGATCTTCTTGAGCGAAGCGTAGTAATCCGACGTCTGCTTGCGCAGCGCCGCGAGCTTATCCGTCAGATCGGCGATCTGCGCCTGCGCATTGGCGCGGATGCCCGCAGCCTCTTCGTTGGCCTTGCTGACGATCTCCTCCGCGCGCACGTCGGCGGCGGCGACGATCTCCTCATAGGCGCCCTTCGCCTTGGAGAGCACCAGCTCGAAGCTCTCCGTGTTGTGGCGGTCGGCCGCCGTCTGCACGGGCGCAACCGCCTGCGCCGGACGCGCGGCGAGCTGTGCCTTCGCCTGATCGAGCTCTTTCGTCAGGGCAGCCACCTGAGCCTTCAGCTTTTCGGTTTCGGCCTCGCGGTTCTCCATCTCTTCGAGGATTTCATCGAGGAACGCCTCGACCTCGTTGTTGTCGTAACCGTTCTTGACGACCTTGAACACCTTATTGACGATCGTATCCAGCGTGATAGCCATGGAAAAAGCTCCTTTCAAAGCGGTTTTGATATTCACTCGTACCGGAAACATGTGATTCCGATACGCTGCTTCCTGGTTGTGCCATCGACGGACTGCAGCCGCACGCGTCCCTTGCCGCGCACGGAGAGCAGCGCGCCTTCCCGAACGGGCGCATCCACGCGGTCGCAGGGCATGTGATCCACCTTGACCAGCCCCGCGCGAATCTGCTCCGCCGACTCGCCGCGCGAGAGCCGGTAGGCCGCCGCGAGCACCGCGTCCAGACGCAGCGAACTGACGACGGCAGAAAACGGCGTGCCCGCAGGCGCGGGGATGTCGGGCGTCTCCTGCAAGACGCAAAAATCAAGCGGCGTCCTGCCCGCGCTCTTGAGCGACTGGGCGATCAGCGTCGCCGTTTTGTCGTGCGCGAACAAAAAGATATCCGCCCCTGCAATGATAATATCGCCGATGCAGGATCTTGTCAAGCCCAAAGCCATAAAAGCGCCCAGAATATCCCGATGGGACACCGAGCAATATCTGGCAGCGTAGCGGCTGTGCAGGCACACGATCGGGTACTGCGATTCGTCCGGCATCTCCGCCGCCGGGCAGAAACAGCCGACGGCCCGTTCCGCCTGCGCATAGCCGCCCCACGCGCCAAACGCCGCGCCGTAGCGGCGCGCAAGCTGCGCGCAGAGCGCCGCCTGCGCCGGGTCCAGAAAGCGCGTAAAGCGCACGATGCCCTTTTCTCCCGCCAGCCTGGCGGCGTTTTCAAGCGCGATCTGTGCTTCTTCCATGTTTACCTGTAGCGCGCGCGGCCGGCGGCGTAGACGTCCTCTTCGATGATCTCCACGTTCGCCGGCGCGAGCAGGTAGGACAGGTGCGCAACCTTGATCATTCTGCCCTGCAAGGCAAACGCCGCGCCGCTGAGCAGATCAACCACGCGTCCGCAATCCTTGGGATCGATGTTCTCCAGGTTGAGCAGGATGCTCTCGCCGTTGAGCAGGTGCTTGATGATCTCGCGGCTCTCCTCGATCTGGCGCACGTTGACGATGCGCTCACAGTGCGTGTACTGCGGCTCCTGTGCGGCGCGCGCGTCCATGCGCGCATCGTGAATCACATTGCCGCTGCGGCGGGCGGAAGCGCGGTTTTGCGCCGGGCGCACCGGCTCTTCCTCCTCGTCCTCCTCCGGCTGCTGCCTGCCGCGAGACTGTCCGCCGAAGGGGAATTTGAACGAGAAGCCGGCGCGTTTCTCTTCCTCCTCGTCGTCTTCCAACTCGTTTTCCTCCAGCTCTTCCTCGCGTTCTTCTTCATCCCCGCCGGTGAAGCCGAGCTTCCTGGAAAGCGAACCTAAAAAACTCATGAATATATGTCCCCCTTGAGCGTATCGTCAATCCGGCCTGCGGGCGCGCCGTATGCGCGTGCGCCGAAGATCGCAGAGCCAATGCGAACGTGCGTGGCGCCTTCCTGCGCCGCAAGCAGATAATCGCCGGACATGCCCATGGACAACTCCTCCATGCGCACCCCGGCCACATTTTCCTCTTTCAGCGCGTCAAACAGCGCGCGCATCCTGACAAAGCAGGGGCGCAGGCGCGCCTCCTCCTTGATATCGGGCATCACGGCCATCAGCCCCCGAATCTCAAGGCCGGGGAGCATGGCGGCCTGCCGCACGAACGCGAACAGCTCCGACACCGGCACGCCGCCCTTCTGCGGCTCATCGCCGATGTTCACCTGAACGAGCACCGGCATGCGCAGGGCGCGCTGCTGTGCGCGGCGGTCGATCTCCTGCGCCAGACTCATGCGGTCCAGCGACTGGATCATGCCAACTTTATCTATTATATATTTAACCTTGTTATTTTGCAACCGTCCAATGAAATCAATTTGAAAAGAAGCGTTCAAATGCGGCAGCTTTTCAAGGATTTCCTGCGCGCGGTTTTCGCCCAGACGAAAAATACCGGCCTCTTGCACGGCGTTGACCCGCTGCGCGTCCACCGTCTTGCTCACCGCAATGATCTGCGGCGCGCGTCCCCAGCGCGGCACGGCCGCCGCCTCCAGCGCGCGGCGGATTTGCTGCACGCGCAAAATCATGTCCTGGTGCATGTGATCTCTCCCCGTCAAAAGAGCATGACCGTCTTTCCCTCTTCCAGCGGCGAGCCGGAGAGCGTGGCACGGACAAACGCCGTCTCTTCGTCCGGGTAGGAGATGACCGTCACCGGCACGAACGTCTGCACGCCGCCTTCGAGCACCACGACGCCGATCATGTTGTCCATCGTATACAGCGCGCGGACCGGCACGTAGACGCCGGAGACGAAATCGCCCACCGTCGCGCCGCACGTGCGGATGTTGAGCACCGGCTCCACGCTTGAATCCACGCGCATGCGCAGCAGCAGATCGCCGCCGATGCGCGTAAAGGATTCCACCAGCGCGGAGAGCACGTAGTTGTCAAAGCCCGTGAGCTGCATCTGATACGCCTCGCCGACGACGGGGTTCCAGTCCCTGTCCGTGCACAGGAACAGCGCGTACCACTCGTCCTCGTTGACCGTGCGGAAGATGGCGTCGCTGCCGCGCTCCACCGCCGTCTCCTCCTGCGGCTGCACGCCGCGGATGACATTGCGCACATCGCTGGGCTCAAGCGTCGAATACGTTTCGGCGTTGACCGTATTCTCGTAGCCGTCCGTGTAGAAGCTGACGATGCAGTCCTCCTTGGCCGTGTAGGTCGTCGTCCAGCTCTCGATCTTCTTGAGCTGATCGTTCTCCACCTTGTAGAGCTCGGAGAGCGTCTGATCGTCCGGATATTTCTGGCGCAGGTAGCTCTTGCGCGAGTTGAGCGCGCTTGTCAGCTGCGTCTCCAGGTTGTTCAGGCTGCCGACGCCGCGCCCCTGCACGAGCGTGCGCACCTGCCGGGCCAGCGAGGCGATCTCCTCGTTGTCGGCGTCCAGCGCCGCATCCACGTAGGTGGAGAGCACCTGATTGACGTGATAGTTTTGAATCTCCTCGCGGTACGTCTGCAGCCGGTTGATCTCCGTCTGGTTGTAGCCGGAGGAATAGACCTTGCAGATCACGCCGGAGCGCGAGACGCGGCTGCCCTCGCTGGCGACAAAGTCGATGCGCGTTTTGTTCTCCGTGGTATAGAGTTCCTCGTCGCGCGCGATGACGACCGTGCCCTGGTATTCATCGCCCAGCACGCCGCCGCGCGCGATGGCCGTCGTCGCCTGATTGTCAAACAGGCCCCGAATCTGCCAGACGGCCACGCCCAGCAGGACCAGCACGAGCGCCGCAGGCATCAGGCGCACGAGCAATGGCGTACCCTTTTTCTTCTTCCTTTTCTTCTTTTTCGCGCCCATGACCCATCAGCCTTCTTCAACCACGTCGTTGACCGTCATCACCCAGACGGCACTCTTCTGTCCGCTGAGCGTCAAATCATATCGGGCGAGCACGCGCACGCCCTGCGTCTTGCGCAGCGTGCTCTGCGCATGTTCAAGCGATGCCACGACGATCAGCCGTCCGTCCATCGCCAGAATGCGGCGCGCCTCAAAGAGCGCGTTGCGAAGATCCGCTTCCGTGCGCTCCGTCTTCTCCGCCTTGACAGGCAGGTGCAGCACGACGGCGTCCTGGCTGCGGTCCGCCAGATCGGTGTAGCCGCTGGAGCCCTCCACCACGCGCACGCCGCGCAGCTTGCCCTCCAGCATCTTGGCGCTCTCGCGGTTCGGGCATACGCACGTGAGCGTGCGCGCGCCGCCGTTTTTGAGCGCGGCGGGCAGGGACGCGTTCGTGCAGCCGAGCACGGTCGCCGTCTTGCCGCCGCAGCCGGAGAGGAAGGACACGACGGCGCACACGTCCGTGCGAAGCTGACCTTCCTGCCGGGTGGCGGAGCGCTTCCCCAGCCGCCAGAGGAAATACGCCGCCTCCGGGCGGCAGAGCACCCAGAGCTCCACGTCCGGCTTCTCGCGATAGGTGCGCATGCCGGTCTGCTCGCAGATGGCCTTCTCCAGCATGTCCACATAGCGCATGTTGGCCGCCACGAGCCTGTCGCCCATCGCCGTCACGATGCGAAAGCGCTTGCCCTGCGTCTCCTCATACGGGAAGCGATCCAGCCACGAGCCTGTGGACAGCAGCCGCTTGACCGCGTCGTCCACGCTCGCGCAGGGCTTCATCTGAAAGAGCACGCTATACGTCTGATGCACGAACGCCAGCGCCGGCTCGCGCACGCTGCGATAGAGCGCCGCGCCCGGCACCATGCGCTCCACGGCGACGCCGCCTTCCTTGCGCAGCATCGCCTCCACGGGCTTTTCAAGTCCCTGAACGAATGTCGAAAAATACAGCTTCTTCATGCCTTTATCCTCGTCTATGATCTTCCATGTCGGAAAGGCCGCCTCATCACGGATGCGCGCATCCCTCCTGCGGTCACGGCCGGTCTGCCCGCCCGCCCTTCATCGCTTGAAGACGCGCTGCGATGGCCGCCACGGTCTGCTCGATGTCGCAGCCGCCGGCATCGAAGATGATGTCCGCCTCGCGCTCGTAAAGCGGCGTGCGCTCGCGGTAGAGATCCAGCAGCGTCTGGCCCTGGCGCAGCGCGACGCCGCGCGCCGCCAGATTGGACAACCTGCGCGCGATCTTCCGGTATGGCAGGCGGATGTAGACCACCACGCCGTGCGCGTGCAGATGCGCCATGGCGCGCGCGCCGTAGACGACGCTGCCGCCGGTGGCGATGACGGTCTGATCGCAGGAGAGACCCAGAATCACCTCTTCTTCGCGCGCCAAAAACGCGTCGATGCCGGTCTCCTCGATGATCTTCTGAAGTTTCTTGCCCGCTTGGGCCTGAAAGACGACGTCCGTGTCCACGAACGCCAGGCCCAGCGCCTTGGCCAGCAGCACGCCCACGGTGCTCTTTCCGCAGCCGGGCATGCCGATGAGGATGACGTTGCTCAACACGATCCTTCTCTCTACAAAAAATCCCTCTATATTCTATCCCGAAAGGAGTCGTTTTTCAAGTTTTTTTCAGGGTATTCACCCATTTTCATGAAAAAAGGGGCAGTTTGTGGAAAATGGGTCATGAAATGTGACGATGCGCTTGAATATTATTCGGAAACGGCGTATAATTATGCGCATCTGATTCTCTAGGAGGTTGACCACCATGGATCTTGCGCACTATCAGGCCCAATCGGCCTTCACACAGAAGCACCTGCTGACGCTGCAGGACTGGAGCGAGGACGACATCTATCAGTGTCTCTCCCTCGCCCTGAAGCTCAAGGCCATGCAGAAGGCCGGACAAAAGCAGACCTGCCTGAGCGGCAAGACGCTGGCCATGATCTTCGCCAAGTCCTCCACGCGCACGCGCGTCTCCTTTGAGGTGGGCACGTCGCAGCTGGGCGGCAGCGCGCTGTTCCTCTCCACGGCGGATATCCAGCTTGGCCGCGGCGAGCCCATCAGCGACACGGCGCAGGTGCTCTCGCGGATGGTGGACGGCATCATGATCCGCACGTTCAAGCAGAGCGACCTGGAGGCGCTGGCCAGGTACGGCTCCATCCCGATCATCAACGGGCTGACGGACGAATTCCACCCCTGTCAGGTGCTGGCCGACCTGCTGACGATCTATGAAAAGAAGGGCACGCTCAAGGGGCTCAAGCTCGCGTTCGTGGGCGACGGCAACAACATGGCGCATTCGCTGATGATCGGCTGCTCCAAGCTGGGCATCGACGTGGCCGTCGCCAGCCCGGACGGCTACAAGCCCAGCCCCGTGTACACCGCCTGGGCCGTATCCAACGCGGCGGCGCACGCCAGCAAGGTCACCGTCTGCACCGATCCGCTGGAGGCCTGCAAGGACGCCGACGTGCTCTACACCGACGTGTGGGCGAGCATGGGCCAGGAAGGCGAGGCCAACGCGCGCAGGCAGGCGTTTGCCGGATATCAGATCAATGCCGGCTGCCTCGCCGTCGCCAGGAAAGACTGCATCTTCCTGCACTGCCTGCCCGCCCACCGCGGCGAGGAGGTCACCGGCGAGGTCATCGACGGGCCGCACAGCGTGATCTTCGACGAGGCGGAAAACCGCCTGCACGCGCAGAAGGCTGTCATGGCGCTGCTCATGGGCGGCGGAAACTGCTGATACTTGCGCTTGACAAGCGCGCACGATCCGCCTATAATAAACCTGCAATTCAATGACCGCTGGGGGCGCATTTTGCTGAGATGGCTCAAAAGCCAGTCCCTTTGAACCTGTGTAGATAATCCTACCGTAGGGAAGCGACGTATCTTGCATGTCAAGGCCGCGGCTTTCTTACAGCTGCGGCCTTTTTCGGCGGCCTGCGAATTGAACATCACGAAAGGGGTCTTTTCCCATGTTTGAATTTGCAGAGATCAGTCTCACCACCTGGGCCATTCTCGTCGCGCTCGTCATCCTGGGCGTCGTGCTCTACACGATGACGCGCGACAAGCAGAAGTGGTCCACCCGCATGCTGGCCAATGCCTCGCTGTGCATCGCGCTCTCGTTCATCCTTTCCTATGCCAAGCTCTATGAGATGCCGCAGGGCGGCAGCGTGACGCTCGCCTCCATGCTGCCTGTGTTCATGTTCGCCTATGCCTACGGCGTGGGCCCCGGCATGGCGGTCGGCTTCGCCTACGGCCTGCTCCAGTTCGTGCAGGGCGGCTGGTTCGTGCATCCCATCCAGTTCCTGCTGGATTACCCGCTGGCCTTCGCCATGCTGGGCTTTGCCGGCATCGCCAGGAAGCTGCCCGACCGCTGGGGCATGATTCCCGGCATCCTGCTGGGCACGTTCATGCGCTTTTTGTGCGCGTTCCTGACGGGCGTCTTCTTCTGGGGCGAAGGCGCGGGCGAGCAGAACGTGCTGGTCTACTCCGCCGTCTACAACGGCACCTATCTGATTCCGGAGTCGATCATCTGCATCGTCATCGCGATGATCCCGCAGATTCGCCGCCTCGCCCGGCAGCTCTCGCTGAACAAGTAAACCGCAAACGGCAGCCATTCAAAGGCCGCCGTTTTTTCTGCGGTCAATTGTCCGGCGCGCGCCGCCGTGGTATAATGAAGAAAAGGTCTTCAAAGGAGGCGCACGCCATGCCCGACAATCGCAGCCGCAGCCGTCGCCAGAGCAGCCAAATGGCGTTCTGCGGCCTGATGTGTGCGCTCTCCGTCGCGCTGATGCTCGCCGGCGGCCTCATCCCCATCGCCACATACTGCGCGCCGATGGCCAGCGCGCTCTTCCTGCTGCCCATCCTGCTGGAATACGGAAAGAAACCCGCATGGACGGCCTATGCCGCCGTATCGCTCATCACGCTGATGCTGGGCGTGGACAAGGAAGCGGCGTTCTTCTACCTCTTCCTGGGCTATTATCCGCTGCTCAAGTGGGACATCGAGCGCATGCGCCGCAAGCGCCTGCGCCTGCCCTGCAAGCTGCTCGTGTTCAACGCCGCCATCCTGCTGATGTACGCCGTCCTGGGCTACGTGCTGGGCATGCACGCGATCGTCGAGGAGTTCACGCAGATGGGCGCAGGGCTGCTGCTCGTCTTCATCCTGCTGCTCAACGTCTGCCTGCTGCTCTACGACCGGCTGCTCTATCCGATGGTCTTCTTCTACGCCAACAAGATCCGGCCCCGGCTGACATTCATCCGCTGAACGCGCATCGCCCCGCACGGCTTGCCTGCCTGCGGGGCGTTTCTCTTTGCTGTTTTTTACGGGAGCTCCGGATAGCCCGGCTTGACCGTCGGATCGATCAGCTCGGAACGGCCGACGCCGATGATCTCCGTCGTCGCGCGCGCGCTGGTGCGTCCGCCGCTGTATTTGCCGATGCGGGTGATCTGGTCGCCCATGAAGGTTATGACCGCCGTCTGGCCGCCGTCGAGGTTGAGCGCCTCCCGGCAGCCCGCCGCCAGCATGTGCTCCGCCAGGAACGGCACGCTCACGCCGACGCTGACATTGCGGATGCGCCCCTCGGCGAGCATCGCGTAGTAATGGCCCGGCTCGATCATGCCGATGGCGCAGCGCGGCTGATCGGTCTTGCCGTTCTTCATGCCCTCCATGACGAACGGGTTGATCTCCCCATCGCGCACGAGATACGGCCCGAAGGAAAACACGTCCACCGCGCCGCGCAGCAGGTATTCCTCCGCCGTCAGCTCGTCGGAGTGATAGACCTTCCAGCTTCCGTCCTCGTTCATGGCGAGCGTGTCGAGGTTCGGGAATTGACTGCGGTTCGCCTTGGGCACGCGGTCAAAGAACACGTTCCGGCCGCGGATCACCATGCCGGTGATCGTCTTGCGGCCCAGCCGGTACGTGTAATAGTCCGTGTTCATGCCCCAGACCACCTGGTTCTCCCGGGCGATCTGCGCCGCCTGAACGTGCTTCTTCTGCGGATGCTCCGGGTCGTACAGCACGGCGCCCACGCGCTCTTGCGCAGGATCGCAGTAGATGTGCGCCTCGTACCAGGTGAGCACACGCTCGCTGTCAAACTTGCGGTCTACCCGCACGACCAGCGTTGGGGAGCCGTAAAACCACAGCCCGGCCGCCTCGTCCTGATGCACGTATTCCCCGCTGAGCAGGTATCCCCTGTCATCCAGCGCCGGATGGCCGTCGGGCCATTCCACCTGCACGACCGGCTTTTCGTACACGGGATGCGGCGTCGGCGTGGGCGTCGGGGTGGGCGTAGGCGTCGGCGTGGGGGTCGGCGTCGGCGTGGGCGTCGGACTCGGCGTAGGCGTCGGACTCGGCGTGGGGGTCGGTGTCGGCGTAGGCGTCGGCGGCGGCGCGCGCGTGGGCGTCGGTTCCGGCGTCGTGCCGTCCGGGCGCGGGGTCGCCGTCCACGCGAGGTTTTCAAAGAAATCCCCGCCGAATACGTCCTCGCCCACCGTCGAATACGCCAGGCCGAACTCCGCGCAGCTCGTCTCGCCCTCGTCGGTCACGACAAACTTTGTCCGCTGCTGCGTCACGTGCAGCGCGTACGCCTCCTGCGCCAGCTCAAGGCCGGTCTTGCCCCCCATGGAGACGAGCGGCACGCGCCAGTCCATGGTGATGGTGTTTTCCGGGTACAGGTGCAGGTACAGCTTTTTCACGTCCCACGTGCCGTACTGCTGCGCGAGATCCGGCATCACGGTCGCATCCTGTGCCCTCGGCACGCAATACTGCATGACGTCCGCGCACAGGCGGTGCGCGCCATGGCCGTATTCGCCGTTCACATCGTGCGTGATCACGACCTCCGGCTTGTACTTGCGCAGCAATTCCATCGCGAACGCGCGCACCTTGCGCTTGGGCCAGCGCTCGTAGGCATCCTCAAGGTTGTTGCTGTAGGAATCGTAGAATTCGCCGATGACCGGATACGTGCGCACGCCCATGGCCCACAGGCCGTTGAGCAGCTCGCTTCGCCGGGTCGTGTTGGAATAGGACATGTACGCCACGACGACGTCCATGCCGCGCTCAGTGTCATAGGTGGGAATCGTGCCGCCGAAGAAGATCAGCTCGTCGTCCGGATGCGCGGAGAGCACCAGCATGTCCGCCTTCTGCGGCGTCGGCGCCCAGCGCTGCACCCAGTCCGGGATCTCGCCCTCCGTAAAGATGAAGATCTCGTTGATCTTGAGCTTCGTGTTCCTGCCGGACGTGTCGATCAGACGAAAGCGCGTCTTGCCGCCGCCCAGATCGAGGAAGACGTGGTGATAGTCGTTCGTCCCCTCGATGAGCGTCTGCCACGCGCCGTTTACCTCCTCCTCGATCGCCCAGCTCCTGGGCATATCGCCAAAGCAGATGTACAGGTACCGCGCCTGCGCATCCTGCGGCGCGGTGAACTCCACGTAGGGGTTGCGCTGCTCGCGGCTGTTCCAGTAGCTCGTGTACGCGCGGTCATAGAGGTTGGTGGTATAGCGGCCCGGCGATGTCGGGCTGCACTGCGCGGTGATGTCGCGCGCTTCCTGCGCGCAGGCCGCCGCGGCCCACAGCGCAAGCAGCAGGCTCAGCAGAAGGGCAATTCTTCTCTTCATGGTATCTTCACCTTTCAAACGTGTACGGATCGTCCATCGTGCCCGTGCCGCCGGTGGGCGCAAGCCCCTCCAGCGAAAGGCGCACGGCCGGCCGGCAGCCCTCATTCATCACGACGCAGCGGATGTATCCCAGCGCGCCGTCCACCTTCGTGCATCGCGTCGCGTACGGATAGGAGATCGACTGCGAGCGCGTCCAGTACGGGCTGGTGCCGTTTTGATACTGGAACAGGCCGTTTTCAAGCGCATACGCCGTGCCGCGGGCCTGCCGCGCCTTGGACGAGGTGAAGCCCATGGACGCATCTTTGAGGTCATCCGCGGAGGCGAGGAATACCGTGCCCAGCGCCTCGTCGGTGATCAGCATGGTCTGCTCGGCCTGCGTGAACGCCTCGTCCTTGAAGCAGATCTCGGCGATGTGCACGCGGCCCAGACGTTCCCTCTTCTTGAGCGCCTCCTGCTCGTCCGCCGGCAGCGGATCGCCTTCAAACGGGCCGTTGAGCAGCGCGAACATCTCCGTCTGATTGAACGCCGCGTCAAAGGCGATGTACGCCTTGTCGTCCGGATGCACGCGGTTGTTAAAAAGGATGTACTCGCTGAGCAGGTACGCTTCCCCATCCTGCACGCGCAGCACGCGCCAGAGGATGGGCCGCGCCGTGCCGTCCGCATCCTGCGGGAATTCGCCCAGCTGCACGTACTGATAGCCCGCCTTGCCGTCGTAGCCGCGCAGTGCAAAGGATTCCGCCTGTGCGCACGCGGCAAAGAGCAGCGCAAGCGCCAGCATCAGGCCCGCCATTCTCTTCATTTCGTCTCCTCCTTCTTGCTCACGCGCGCGGCAGTGCGCGCTCAATCTGCGCGCAGAGCGCGCAGAACTGTTCGATGGACAGCGCCTCCGCGCGGCACTGCGCGTCAAGCCCCGCCGCCGCCAACGCCTGCGCCGCCTGCGCCCTGTCGAGCGGGAAGGCGGCGATCAGGTTGTTGATCAGCGTCTTGCGGCGCATGGCAAACGCGCCGCGCACCAGGCGCAGCAGCAGCGCCTCATCCGCTGCCCGATGCGGCTTGTCCGCCCACCGCTGCATCACCATGAAGCTCGAATCGACCTTGGGCTTCGGCGTAAAGCAGGCGGCCGGCACGTCCATCGCGCGGCGAACGTCTGCGTAATACCGGCAGAGGATCGCCAGCGGGCCGTAACCGTCCTCGCCCGGCCGGCTGAGCAGCTTGTCGCCCACCTCTTTTTGCACCATGACCGCGATGGACTTCGCCTGCGGCAGCGACAGCAGCAGGCGCAGGAGCACGTCCGTCGTGATGTAATACGGCAGATTGGCCGCCACGCGCAGCGAGCAGTCCTCGCCAAACGCCTCGCGCACGAGCGCCGCCAGATCCGTCTTCATGACATCCCCGTGCACGACGCGCGCGTTGGGATGCGGCTCCAGCGCCACGCGCAGGATCGGCAGCAGCGTCTGGTCGATCTCCAGAGCGACGACCTGTTTGGCGCGGGCGGCCAGCGGCCTGGTCAATGCGCCGAAGCCAGGGCCGATCTCCAGCACGCAGTCCGCCTTCGTCACCAGAGAAAGCGCCGCCAGTTCCTCCAGCAGCGCCTCGTCTTCGATGAAATTCTGACCGAGGCTGTGCTTGTGATGAAACTCGTGACCGTACTTTTTGCGATTCAATGCGGTTCCTCCCGATGCGTCAATGCACGCGCTGCGCCGATTCGTCATTCGTTTCGGCGATGATGTAGTGCGGGCGGCGTTTGACCTCCAGATACGTCTTGGCCAGATACTGCCCCACGATGCCCAGGCACAGGAGCTGCAAGCCGCCCATGAGCAGGATGACGCAGATGGTGGACGCCCAGCCCGCGACCGGGTCGCCGAAGAGCAGCCTGCGCACGACGACAAAGAGGATCGCGGCGAACGAGGCGACGGTCAGAATGAGCCCCATCAGCGAGGCGATGGACAGCGGCGCCTGGGAAAAATTGACGATGCCCTCAATCGAATACTTGAAGAGCTTGAAGAAGCTCCACTTCGTCTCGCCCGCCACGCGCTCTACGTTCTTATAGGGCAGCCAGTACGTGCGAAAGCCGATCCACCCGAAGATGCCCTTGGAGAAGCGATTGTACTCGCACATGGCGACGATGGCGTCCACCATCTCCCGGCGCATCAGGCGGAAATCGCGCGCGCCGTCCACAATGTCCGCATCGGAGATGCGATTGATAATCCGATAGAACAGGCGCGCGAAGAGCGAGCGAATCGGCGGCTCGCCCTCGCGGGTGACGCGCCGGGTCGCCACGCTGTCGTATTCGCCGGATTCGAGGATGTCAAGCATCTGCGGCAGCAGGGACGGCGGGTCCTGCATGTCCGCATCCATGACGGCGACGTAGTCGCCCTTTGCGTTGCAAAAGCCGGCGTACATGGCCGCTTCCTTGCCGAAGTTGCGCGAGAAGGAGAGATAGCGCACGCGGCTGTCCCGGCTCGCCAGATCGCGCATGACGGAAAGCGTGCCGTCCCTGGAGCCGTCGTTGACGAGCAGCAGCGTCACATCGCAGTCTTCGATCGTCGCGATCACATCGCATACCGCCCGATAGAACAGGGGCAGCGACTCCTCCTCGTTATAGCAGGGAACGATGAGCGTCATGCTTTTCTTCATAAGCCGTTCTCCTCACTGTGCTTGTGTCGTATACACCGTTTTATTTTTTCACATTTCATGCGAAATGTCAAGCCCGCTGTCCGCGCCGGACGAACGCATACAACAAAAAAGCTGCGGTCCGCCTGAAGGCGCCGGCCGCAGCCCGATTGCCGTGTCAATCGACGAATTCGATGCAGTTTTCCGACATCGACTTGACGCGGGCGAGCGAATACACGTCGATGCCGGCGTCCACCAGCCGCTGATGGCCGGCCTGAAACGCCTTTTCGATGACGATACCCACGCCGGCGACCTGAACGCCCGCCTCACGCGCCAGATGCAGCACGCCGAAGGCTGCCTCGCCGCTGGCCAGAAAATCGTCGATGAGCAGCACCTTTTCGCCCGGATTCAGGAACTGGCGCTTGACCGTCAGCTCGTAGCTGGTGCCCTTGGTGAAGGAGCGCACGGTCGTCTGCAGCAGGTCGCCCGTCATGATCCGGGACGTCTGCTTCTTCATGATCACCAGCGGCAGGCCCAACGCCAGCGCCGTGAACGTCGCAGGCGCGATGCCGGAGCTCTCGATCGTGATGACGCGCGTGATGCCCCTGCCCGCAAAGTAGGCCGCAAACGCATCGCCGACGTGGCGCATCAGTTCGACATCGACCTGATGGTTCAAAAAGGAATCGACGAGCAGCACGTCCCGATTGATCGCCTTACCCTTGCTCAGGATGGCATTCTTCAACATTTGCATAGCGGCTTTTGACCCTTTCCTCAGTTCGTTCATGCCTCGTATTGTACTCCATCCGCCGCATTTGTTCAAGTATCCGGCGCAGATTTAGCGCCCATGCCGCGAAAAAGCCGCGTTCAACCGCCGCGGCGCGGGCGGCGGATACAGCGGCAGATGCGGACACGGCGGCGGGCACGCGCCGCAAAGCGTCATGCGCGCCTCGCCGCTGAGCACGACGAGCAGGCAGACCCGCGCGCACACGAAGAACGAACAGGGCGCGCAAAACCGCGCCTCCTCAAGCGCAACCGTCGCGCCCAGGCGCAGGCAGCCGCCGCAGGCCGGCGGCAGCCGCCGGAGCGAAACCGTCATCTCCGCCTCGCCGCAGGCTTGGCGACCGCACGCGTCGATCACATGGCATCGCAGCGTCAGGCAGAACGCATGGCCGTCGCAGCCGCAGCCCACCGGCGCGATCTGCACCACCTGCGCACCACACAGGCGCAGCGGCCCCGCAAGCCGCGCAGGCAGGCCGCAAAGCGTCAGCATGCCCTGAATATCCACATGTTCCTGATGGCGGCTGCGAACCCGCTCCACCACGTATCCCAAATCATCCGCGCAGCAATTCACCGGATGACAGCGAAAGGTCTGTTCACCACACTGCATGCAGCGCCTCCTTTCCAGCCCGCAGACAGCGGGCCCCTTTCATCCTATGCCCGTCGGGCAGCCTGCGCGCCGAAAATGCACAGACCATCGGTCTGTTTAATCCGATAAACCGATGGTCTGTGGTTGATTTCATTCGCATTGTGCCGCGCGATCCCGCTCGATCTCGCAAAGCAGCGCCTGCAAGAGCGCCTCCTCGCTCTCGTAGTCCGTCCAGTCGAACCACTTTGTGCGCGCATCTCGGCGGAACCATGTCCACTGGCGCTTCGCGTAGCGGCGCGAACCTTGTTTGATCAGCTCGACGGCGCGCGCCATGGTCATCTCCCCGCGCAGCGCGGCGGCCATCTCCTTGTAGCCGATCGCCTGCATGGCGCCGCCCTCCGCCCTGGGCTCGATGCCCCGCGCCAGCAGCCCCGCCACCTCGTCAGCCAGGCCGTCGCGCACCATCTCGTCCACGCGCGCATCGATGCGCGCATACATCTGCGCCCTGGGCAGCGACAGCCCGTAGACGCCCACGCGGTACGGCCCCTCCCTGCGCTGCGCATCCATCTGCGCGCTCTTGGCCTTTCCGGAGGTCTCGTAGATCTCCAGCGCGCGGATCACGCGGCGCACGTCGTTGGGGTGCAGCTTTTCCGCGCTCTGGGGATCGACCGCCCGCAGCCGCGCATGCAGCCTTTGGGTGCCGCCCGGCTTCTGCGCCTCCTTGAGCAGCGCCTCACGCAGTGCGGGGTCCGCGCCGTTTTCCCCCAGCGTCATCTCATAGCTGATCGCCTGCAGGTACAGCCCCGTGCCGCCGACCAGCAGCGGCGTCTTGCCCCGGCTCAGGATGCCGTCGATGACCTCACAGGCCATCTCCCTGTACATGGACACGGTGAAGATTTCATCGGGCTTTGCCACATCGATCATGTGGTGCGGCGCGGCGGCGCGCTCTTGCGGCGTCGGCTTCGCCGTGCCGATGTCCATGCCGACATAGACCTGCATGGAATCCATGGAGACGATCTCCGCGTTCAGCGCATGGCAGAGGCGAATCGCCGTCTTCGTCTTGCCCGATCCCGTCGGGCCGACGAGCGCCGGTACAAACGGTTTCAATGTCCTTCCTCCCGCGTCATGTGTTGATGCGCCGGAAGCGCTTTTCGATCTCACTGCGGCTGATCACGACGGCCAGCGGCCTGCCGTGCGGACAGGTCGGCGGCGCGCTGCTGGAGAGGATCTCGGCCAGCAGCGGGCGAATCTCCTCGATCGTCAGCTTGTCGCCGCCCTTGACCGCCTTCTTGCAGGCCATCTGCAAGATCGCGTCGCGCCGCTTCTGCTGCGTCGTGAGCACGCGCAGCTCGCCGAGGTGATCGACCATGTCCAGAAACGCGCTTCTGCTCTGGGGCACGCCCAGCACGTTGGGCACCGCGCGGATCTGATACGTGTTGTCCCCGAACGGCTCCACATCAAAGCCCGCCGCCCGGATCTCCTGCGCATACGTCTCGATCTTGGCGGCGTCCTGCGGCGTGACGTGCACGACCTGCGCGACCATGAGCATCTGCGAACCCGTGCCCGCGTCGATCTCGCGCATCAGCTTTTCGTAGAGGATGCGCTCGTGCGCGGCGTGCTGGTCGATCAGGACGAGCCGGCTGTCGTTTTGGAGCAGGATGTACGTGTCGAACGCGACGCCGACCATGCTGTAGCCCTGAAGGGCGGGCCCCAGATCGTCCGGCGCAAGCAGGCTTTCCTGCACGGGCGCGGGCGCATCGGAGGGCGCGGGCTTTTCATCCCGCGCGGGTTCGGCCGTCTGCGCGGCCTGTGCCCTTTCGGGCTGCATCGGTTCGTCCGCCTTTCCTTCGCGGAGTCCACTTTCCTGCGCTTCCTCGCGCGTTTCGGGCCGCAGCGCGCCGAGCCGTTCGCGCGACGCCGGGATGACGGACTCGCGCAGCACCTGGTTGCGCTGCGCCGCGCCGCCGAAATAATGCGTCACAAAGGACTTGAACGCCTCCTGCTGCGCCGGGGTGGGACGGGCCTGCTGCCCGACCGCCTCGCGCAACGGCGCCTCTTCCGGCTTGGTGCGCGCCTGCGGCTCCGCCGCCGGCGGAACGGTCAGACCGCTTGGCGCAGGCTGCGCGTCCGGCTCGCCCGCTTGCCCGGCGGTCTCCCGGCGCGCCTGCTCGATGCCCGACTGCGTCTGCGTGTCGATGACGCGCACGACGCCGACCGCGCCCGGCCGTTCCTCCTCAAGCGTCATGTGCGGCGCGCTTTCAATCGCAGAGGCGCTGAAGCTGTCCGCAATCGCCCCCTTGACGGCCTGATAGATTCGATTTTCATCGCTGAAGCGCACCTCCAGCTTGTTGGGGTGCACGTTCACA
>CALVKT010000014.1 GCA_944333055.1 uncultured Clostridia bacterium | reverse complement strand
CGATCAGGATGCGGTTGCACGGATACCGGCGGCTCAGCTCCAGCTCGCGCCGGTTGTCCGCGAGCAGAAAGTCCCGGCTGCACAGCGGATCGCCCGCCCGCCACTCGATGACATTGGCGTGGCGCACGATATCGTCAAAGTGGCGCTCGATGTACGCCTGCGTCATGATCAGGCGGTAATGCCGGATCTGGGCAAGCGCCTGCGCGTCGAAGTCCTTGTACCAATCAAAGGGAATGTAGCAGCCCTCGACGATGAGGTTTTGCCGGTTCTCCAGCGCGGTGCGGAGGATCTCCCGCACGATGGGCCACAGATAGGCGGTCAGCTGTACGTCGTCCTCGGGCGTCAGAGCCGTCTGCCCGCTGCGGATGAGGCCCATCTTCAGCAGGTCGATGGACAGATACGGATAGCGCAGCGTCTCCAGCAGCCTCTGCGCCAGCGCGGTCTTCCCCGTATGGGAGGGACCGGCAATCAAGATGATCATATCTTCGCCCCCTTGCATGCATCCTGCGAAAGAGCGCCAACCGGCCGGTTGGCGCTCTGCGCTTGAAAACGATATCAGAACTCGGAGATGATCTCCGTCCAGATCTGGTCATAGATGCGGGTGTCGTCGCCCAGGTACTTGAAGACCTCGCACTTGTCCAGCACCTCCTGCGGCGGGTTGTTGACCGGGGAGGCATTATATTCCTCCGCGCCCAGCAACTCGATCGCGGCCGTGTTGGGGATCGCGTAGCCGACGTACTCGTAGTTCATCGCGGCGATGTCCGCGCGGCACAGGAAGTCGATGAACTTCTCTGCGCCGGACACGTTGCGCGCATTGTACGGGATGCAGATCGAGTCGTAGAAGATGTTGCTGCCCTCGACCGGCACGACGTAGTTCAGCTCGTCGTTTTCGCCCATGCAGTACGTCGCGTCGCCGCTCCAGACGAGCGCTACCGACGCTTCGCCGGCGATCATCTTGTCCTTGACCTCGTCCACGACGTAGGCCAGCACCATGGGCTTTTGCTCCACGAGCAGGTTCTTGGCGTCCTCCAGGTCGGCAGGGTCGGTGGAGTTCAGGTCATGGCCGCACATCACCAGCGCGATGCCCAGCGTGTCGCGCGGGGAGTTGAGCATCAGCATGTCCATGGTGTAGGCGGGGTCCATCAGCGTCTGCCAGCTGGTGGGCGTCTCCACCACGGTCGACTCGTTGTACAGGATGCCCATCGTGCCCCAGGTGTAGGGCACGGAGTAGGCGCTCTGCGGGTCGTAGGCGGCGTTCATGAAGCGCGGGTCGATGTTCTTCACGTTGGGCACGTTGTCCCAGTTGATCTCCTGGAGCAGGCCCTCCTGGATCATCCGCTCGATCATGTAGTCGCTGGGGATGATCACGTCGTAGCTCGCGCCGCCCATGGCGATCTTGGCGTACATGTCTTCGTTCGTCTCGAACGTCTCGTAGATGACCTCGATGCCGGTCTCCTGCTCGAACAGCTCCAGCACCTGCGGCTCGATGTAGTCGCCCCAATTGTAGACGGAAATCGTCTCCTGCGCGCCGGCGGGCAGGGCCGCGCACAGCAGCGCGAGCGTCAGGGCAAAGAGGGAAAGCTTTTTCATGGGGAACGTCTCCTTTCATGATGCGAAGTTGGCGTATGACAAGCGCAGCCGCGCGTCAATAGGGGATGCGCACCTCGTCGGGCTTCTTGCGGCCGCCGCGTTTGAAGTCGCGCAGGTTCAGCCCGATGAGCAGCGCGAACACGCACAGGAAGATCAGCGTCGAGAGCGCGTTGATCTTGGGCGAGATGCCGCGCTTGGCCATGGTGTAGATCGTGATGGACAGGTTGCTCACGCCGCTGCCGGTCGTGAAGAAGCTGATGACGAAGTCGTCGATGGACATCGTCAGCGCCATCAGAAAGCCCGAGAACACGCCGGGCATGATGTCGGGCAGAATGACGCGCAGGAAGCCCTGCAGCGGCGTGGCGCCCAGATCCTGCGCGGCTTCGGCCAGGTGCGGGTCGAGCTGGCGCAGCTTGGGGAGCACGCTGAGCACCACGTACGGCACGCCGAAGCCCACGTGCGCCAGCAGCAGCGTCACATAGCCCAGCTGCACGTGCGCCATCGCAAACAGCAGCATCAACGAGACGCCGGTGACGACCTCGGAGTTGAGCATCGGCAGGTTGATCACGCTCAGCAGCGCATGGCGCGGCCTGCGCCGCAGCTGAAACAGCGCAATGGCGCCCGCCGTGCCCAGCACGGTCGAGATGACGGCGGAGAGCAGGCCGACGGTCAGCGTCGTGCCCAGCGCGGAGAGGATGGCCGTGTCGGAAAACAGCTCCTGATACCAGCGCAGCGTGAACCCGCCCCACACCGCGCGGGACTTGCTGTCGTTGAACGAGTAGAGGATGAGCAGGACGATCGGCGCGTACAGGAACGCCATGATCAGCGCGATGTACGCCCGGCGCAGCGCCTTTTTCATCAGAGGATGCGCACCTCCTTCTGGGCCGCCTCTTCCTTATCGATGCGGTTGAGCGCGCCCATGAACGCGAGCACGACCACCATGACCAGCAGCGACAGCGTGGAGCCGAAGTGCCAGTCGCTGGACTTGCCGAACTGGTTCTGGATGATGTCGCCGATGAGCGGCACCTTGCCGCCGCCCATCAGCTGGCTGATGACGAACGTCGTCACCGCGGGCACGAACACCATGGTCACGCCCTCCAGCACGCCGGGCAGCGAGTAGGGCAGCGTCACGCGCAGGAAGCGCTGCACCGGGTTCGCGCCCAGATCGGCCGCAGCCTCCAGCAGGCTCCTGTCCGTCTTTTCGATGACCGTGTAGATCGGCATGATCATGAAGCTCAGGTAGTTATAGACCATGCCCAGGATCACGGCGTTCTCGTTGTAGAGGAAGACGATGCGCCGGCGCACGCCGCGCGCAAGCAGCCACTCGTCCAGCGCGGGAATCGCCTCGCGCAGGCTTGCGATGAGGCCGTTGAGGATGCCGGAGTTCTCCAGGATGCTCAGCCACGAGTAGGTGCGCAGCAGGAAGTTCATCCACATCGGCAGGATCAGCAGCATCAGCCAGAGCGCGGGCCGCTTGAAATCCCTGCCCGTGAGGATCAGCGCCACGGGATAGCCCAGCAGCAGGCAGATGAGCGTCGTGATCACGGCGATCTTGAGCGAGCGCAGCAGGAGCTTCAGATACGTGGGCTCCAGCATGCGCTTGAAGTTGGAGAGCGACACGCGCGCGCGCTTCTCATAGGGCTTTTCGCTCGTGTGGGAGCCGTCCTCCAGCTCGTAGATCACGCTGCCGTCGTCAAGCACGATCTCGGTGTAGGGGATCGTCTCCTCCACCGTCACGCCGTACCAGAGGATCATCAGCAGCGGGACGACCACGAAGATCGCGGCCCAGAGCACAAACGGCACGGTCAGCGCCTTGTTCTTCATCGCGGCGCCTCCTCACTGCGCGCGCTCGGCGTGCCGCTTGAGCACGTCCGGCGAGCAATCGCTCTTGCGCATCACCTGAATGTCCGACGGGGCGACGGCCAGCTTGACGCGCATGCCCACGGGCCGCGCGTGCGTGGAGTGCACCAGCAGCACGCTCTCGCCGGAGCGCACCTTCATCTCGTAGTGCACGCCCTTGAACAGCAGCGACTCCACCACGCCCTGCGGCACGCCCTCCGCCGGGTCGTCCATGGGCCTGAGCTTGAGGTCCTCTGGCCGCACGACGACGTCCACCTCGGCCTGCTCGCCGAACCCGCTGTCCACGCAGGCGAACTCGCAGTTGAGGAAGCGCACCAGCTTGTCACGCACCATCGTGCCGGGCAGGATGTTGCTCTCGCCGATAAAGTCCGCCACGAACGCCGACTGCGGCTCGTTGTAGATGTCCTCCGGCGTGCCAAGCTGCAAGATCTCGCCCGCGCGCATCACGGCCACGCGGTCGCTCATGGTCAGCGCTTCCTCCTGATCGTGCGTGACGAAGACGAACGTGATGCCGCTCTCGCGCTGGATGCGCTTGAGTTCGAGCTGCATCTCGCGGCGCAGCTTGAGGTCCAGTGCCGCCAGCGGCTCGTCCAGCAGCAGCACATCCGGCTTGTTGATCAGCGCGCGCGCGATGGCCACGCGCTGCTGCTGTCCGCCGGAGAGCGAGGCGATTCGCCGCTTTTCATACCCGGCCAGGCCGACCATCTCCAGCATCCGGCCGACCTCGCGGGCGGTCTTCTTCCTGTCCTCGCCGCGCAGGTCCGGGCCGAAGGCCACGTTCTGCGCGACGTTCAGATGCGGGAAGAGCGCATAGCGCTGGAACACCGTGTTGATCGCGCGCTTGTACGGCGGCAGGGGAACGATGTCCTTGCCCTTGTAGAGGATCTCTCCGCTGCCCGGCTTTTCAAAGCCGCCGATGCAGCGCAGCAGCGTCGTCTTGCCGCAGCCCGACGGCCCCAGCAGTGTGACGAACTCGTTGCGGCCGATCTCCAAACTCACGCCGCCCAGCGCCACAAAGCCGTCCTCAAAGACGACGCGCAGATTGCGGATCGAAAGGATGTTTTCCATCTTGCTGTCCTCCTGTATATGCCTGATCCCATGCCCAATCCCCGTGAAGCCGGTTGAAGCATGGCGGTGAGCATCAACGAGATTCTGCCGGGCTGCGCCTCGCGCACCCACGGCCCCTTGCGCAAGGGCGCCGACGGCTCGATGCGTCGCTCAGAAGTTGGGCGGCGCGCTCACCCAGAGCACGACCGCCGGCGTCTTGCCCGCGTTGACGAGGTAATGCTGCACCGAGGGCTTGTAGGAAAAGCTGTCGCCCTTGCGCACGCGGTGCTTCTGCTTGCCCAGCACCAGCGTCACCGCGCCGGCAAGCACGTAGCCGAACTCCTCGCCCATGTGCGGCAGATCGGGCTCCACCTGCGCGCCCGGCGCCAGCGTCACGAGGATGGGTTCCATGTCCTTCTTCTGGGCGTTGGGAATCAGCCAGTGGATGGTCACGCCGTCGTCGCTCTCCTTGACGAACACGTCCTCTTTGCGGCAGACGGGGTTGTCGCCCTGCTCGTCGGAGAAGAACTCGTGAAACGAGCTGCCCAGCGTCGTGAGGATGTCCTCGAGCGTGGAGAGCGAGGGCGACGTCTGGTTGCTCTCCAACTGGGAGATGAAGCCCTTGGACAGCTCGCAGCGGTCGGCGAGCTCCTTTTGCGTCAGGTTGTTCTTCTGTCGAAGGCTTCTGAGCTTCTCACCGATGTTGATTTCCAAGAAAACGCCCCCTTTGGTTTAGCATTACGAAACTTCGGGATTATCGTGCGATGGAGATTAAACCACATCTTCGCGACCGTGTCAAGGGTTTTCGCGCAAATTCTTCTCCATTTTCCGGTTTTGCGTTCGTAAACTCCGGGATCAGGACACATAAAAACGGACGCGGGAATCCCGCGTCCGTCCGCCATGCTTCGTTTATTTCGCTTCCGTGATCTCCGCGACGTACTTCGCCGCGGCCACCGGCGCCTCCTGCTCCACGCCGGAGTCGGTGTATTCGCCCGCAGCCGGGAGCGTGATGCCCTCGCCGCTCAGGTAGAACGTGGCGATGCAGCCTTCGCTGAGCCCCTCCTCCTCGCCGGTGAGCACCACCCAGACCGGATCCTTCCAGACGCCGATGGCCACGTTGTCCACGCACACCAGCGCGCACGGGCTGCCGTTGTAGTCGGTGAAGGCCTCCACGCGCCCGCGGAACGTGAAGTGCGTGCCGTCGTATTTCTCCGGCGTCTTCGTCAGCGCCGCATAGTCGACCGGCTGCATCGTCTTTCTGAAGTCGGCGATGCCCTCGCGCAGCGTGAATTCGCGCATGAGCGTGATCTCCGCGCTGTTCTCCTGATAGCCCTTGATGCGCGTGCGCAGCGTGAAGGTCTGCGTCTCCTCGCCCTCGATGTACACGCGCACGGAGAAGTCGCCGTTTCGGTTCGCCTTGACGCTCGTGTTCATGTCCTCGCCCTCGATGTAGACCGTGGCTTCCGGCTCCGTCTCTCCGCGCACTATCACGTGGTCGCCGGTGAATGTCGTCTCCTGCGGCGCGGTGAGGACGAGCCTGGCCACGGGCATCTCGTAGTGCACGGCGAGCATCGCCTCGGCGGTATCGGTCATCACGGCCAGCGTCAGATCGCCCTCCTCCGGCAGCGTCACCTTGAGGGAGAACGTGCCGTCGCGCCTGGCCGTCGTTGTGCCCAGCGTCCGCTCGTCCACGCGCACGCGCACCTCGGCGGACGGATCGGTCGTGCCGGAGATCGCAATCTGCGGGTCGTTCGTGTAGGCGGGCACGCCGCTGACCTGCATCGTGCCCGTGGTGGAGAGCACCTCCGCCACGCCGGGCGTGGGTTCGGGCGTGGGTTCGGGGGTCGGGGTGGGCGCAGTCGTGGGCGAGGGCGTCGGATCGGACGCCGCGCTCAGCAGCTTCATGCCGGAGAGCACGCCCTCCATGCGCGCATCGTCCTGCGCCTCCGGCGCGCGGCCCACGATCGTCTGCGTGAGCATGTAGAGCCGGCCCAGGTGCAGCGTCGCATAGCGCAGCGTGTACACCGGCATGGACGCGTACATCGCGGAGCTGGTCAGGCGCACGCACACGGGCTGCGTCTGCGTCAGCGAGACGCTCTCGTACAGGCCGCTCTCCTCAAACTGCGCGCAGAACGCGTCGAGCCTCGCCTGCTCGATCTCCTCCATCCGCTGCACGTCGGCAAAGTCGCCGGCGTCCGTGACGCTCACGGCGATCTGGCCGCCCTCCTGCGGAATGACCTCCATGACGATGCCCGAAGCCACATAACTGGCCAGAATCGCCTCGCTCGTCGTGCCCAGCGAGGCGATGAGCGCCTCGTGGTCGGCGAGGTTCGTCTGGGTGAGCACCGTCTCGTCGTCCTGCTGCGTGTAGCGAAAACCTTCATACGGGAAGACATACGTCGCCCCCTGTGCGCCGGCCGCGCCCGGGATCAGCGCCGCGCACAGCAGCCATGCCGCCGCCCGTCTCTTCATGATTCCATCCCCCTTCGGGTCCATTTCGTCATATTATACCACATCCTGCGCATCCGTGACAAGCCGCTCAGGCGTGCGCCCGCCCGCATGCGCCAGGCAGCCCAGCGCAAAGAAGAACACCACATTGCACGGGCGCATGGCATTGAGCGGCTCGTTTTCCATCATGGCCGTCAGCAGGCAGGCGACGGCCAGCATGGCCATCGGGCGGCAGCCGGCAGCCGCCGTGCCCGGCGCGCTCAGCAGCACGCGCAGCGCCGGACGCAGCAGCGTCAGCAGGAACGCGGCCAGCAGCACAAAGCCGATCAGGCCGTAGTCCATGGTGAACTGGATGTACGCGTTGTGCGCCATGTTCGCGCCGCCGTGTTCCAGCGGCGTGCCGATCAGGATGTCGCGGCCGGTTCGGCCCGATCCGTTGCCGATCAGGAAGTACTTGGGGTTCTCCCGCCACATGGCGAAGATGTTCCGCCAGACCGCCGTGCGCCCGGTGAACGTGCCTTCGCCCGCGCCGCGCGCCTGCGCGGGCGTCTCCTCCTGTGCGGGCGTCTCCTGTGCAGTCGTCTCCTGTGCGGGCGTCTCCTCCTGCGCGACGGCCGTCGCCAGCACGATGGATCGCCCGGCGCCCACGCGCGCGTAGTGCGCCAGCGCCGCATCCGTGATGCCCGCCGCCGCAACATAGCTGCCCGCCAGCACGATCGCGCCCGCCAGCGCGCCCGCCGCGTGGCGCACGATGCGCCCGCCGCGCAGCGGCCTGGCCGCGACCCAGCCGTATGCACCCACGGCCAGACCGGCCAGCAGCGAATAGCGCGCCGTGCGGCTCTGCGTGAGCACGACGACCAGCGCCATCATCAGCGCGGGCACGGCGTGCAGCGCGCGCGATGCGCGGCCCTTTGCGCGGACTGCGCCGCACAGGCACAAAAGCGTGCCGCACAGGGCGACCATGCCGGTGCCGTTGTAGTGCTGGCTCGCGCACAGCTGCGCCTGCTGGTAGACGCCAAAGCCGAAGCCGTTGCCGTCGGGCGGGGCCATGAACTCCTGGGCGGTCGCGGCGCAGTAGAGCAGCGCGCCCGCGTACACGGCGCAGATCGCGGCGAACGCCGCCGCCGCCGCGCGCAGCTCGCGGTCAAAGCGCGCCGCATCCGCCTCCGCCGTCAGCGCATAGACGCCGAAGAACACGGCGGTATGGTTCGCCCAGCAGTTGAGGTTCGCGTCCGTCGCGCCAAAGCGAATGGCAAAGGGCGCGAAGAGCCACGCGAGCAGCACGAAGAGCGCGCAGGCATCCGCGCGCAGCGCGCCGCTTTCGCGCGCGCGCGCCAGGCGCAGCAGCGCCAGCGCCAGCCCCCACGGCAGCAGCACGTTCACCTCGATAAAGCCGCGCCACGCGCCCAGCTCGCCCATCATGAACATGCCGGAGACGGCGAATACCGCCGCCGCAAACACGCCCGGATTGCTCAGCGCGTCAAAGAGCGCGGCGCGCGCGCGCACGATTCCCCTGCTCATGCCAATTCCTCCTCCCATAGCAAAACAGGGCGGGGATTCCCCGCCCTGAAAGGCGCCTTACTCGGCCTGCTCAACCGGTGCGGCCGGTACAGTCTCCTGCGGCGCGGCCTCCGCCTGGCCGTTCGCCTGCGCGGCGGCCTTCGCGCCGCGCCCGCGTCCGCGGCGGCTGCTGCGGCGGCGGGCGGACGACGGCTTCTCGCCGCCCTCGGCCTGCCTGGCGCCCTCCGCCTGCTGCGGCCTCTCCGGCAGGTTCGCCGGCACGATCACGACGCGGCGGTTGGGCTCCTCGCCCTCCGAGTGCGTGCTCACCGACGGATGGTTTTGCAGCGCGGTGTGCAGCACGCGGCGCTCATAGGGGTTCATCGGTTCGAGCACGACCTTGCGGCCGGTCTTCTGCGCGCGGTTGGCCATGCGCTGCGCCAGGCGGCGCAGGCTGTCCTCGCGCCGGGCGCGATAGTTCTCGGTGTCCAGCGTCACGCGGATGTAGCCCTCGCGGCCCTTGTTCACCTGCAGGCTGGTCAGGTATTGCAGCGCGTCGAGCGTCTCGCCGCGCCGGCCGATGAGGACGCCCAGCTTGTCGCCGATCATGTGGATGTACAGCCCGTCCTCGCGCGCGTCGTCCACGTACACGTCCACCTGCACGTTCATCAGGCGCGTCACGTCCATCAGGAAGCGCTGGGCGCGGCCCGCGGGCGTGTCCTCCGGGTGGATCACCGGCGGCGCGTCCGGCGTGAACGGCCTGGCCGGGATCATCGGCGCGTACTCGCGCGGCTCCTGCGCGGCCTCGGCCTTCTTCTCCGGCTTCGGCGCGCGCGGCTTCTTCTCGCGCGGGGCCCTGGGCGCGGCTTCGTCCTTCGGCGCCCCGGCCTTCTGCGCGGCCTCGACATTCACAGTCTCCGCCTGCTTCTCGATCTTCTTGTCGGCCTTCGGCGGCTTCGGGGCCTCCGGCTTCTTCGCCTCGGCCTTCGGCGGCTCCGCCTTGGGTGCTTCGGCCTTCGCTTCGGGCTTCTTCGCTTCGGGCTTCTTCGCCTCCGGTTTCTTCGCCTCCGGTTTCTTCTCCGGCTTGGGCGCGGGCTTCCTGCGCGGCTCGCTGATGCTAAAGGAGCTGAGCAGGTCGCTCAGGCCGTGGTCCTCTTCCTTCTCGTCCTCCAGAATGGTCAGGCGGACGCACGCGGGCTTGCTGCCGAACAGGCCGAACAGGCCCTTGGCGCCCTCCTGAATGACATCCACGTGCACGTCCGCGATGGTCACGCCCAGCGCGGCGAGGCCGTTGTCAATCGCTTCCTGCGTCGTTTTTCCGGTGAATTCCTGACTGCGCATCAGATGCCAACCTCCTCCGCTTTGGCCGCCTTGCGGTCCTGCATCTTGAAGTACTTTTCAAACGCGACGTTTTCAACGAGCGCGTAGACGTTGGAAACCACCCAGTACAGCGCGAACGCGGAATTGTAGATCGCGCAGAAGTACAGGGACATGAACGTCATCACGTAGAGCATGGTCTTCTGGCTGCCCGCCTGGGACGGGTTCATCTGCGTCTGCTTCATCGTCATCTTCTGCATGAGCATCTGCGTGGCGACGGAGAGGATCGGCAGGATGAACCAGCCGTTGCCCTGCTGATAGATGGTGAAGTGAATCAGGCCGAGGATGCTCAGGTCGCCCAGGCCCGCGACAGGCGCCACGTACGGCGCGTACGCGTCGGAGGCGATGAACGGGGCCACGACATCGTTGATGTAGGCGGTCAGGGCGTTGCGGTCGGCGAAGTGAAGCGCCTCCGGAATGGTGCCGGCGGCGGCCAGCTTCGCGCTGATGTCGTTCCAGACCTCAAACTCCACCAGCTGCAGGGACTGCACGTCCGGCATGTAGGTGGCAAACGGGCTGTCGGGCATCCACAGGTTCTTGATCCACAGGAAGGAATCGGTGAGCGTCATGGGGTCGATGTCCGGGTTGTGGTAGAAGGTGAGGAACTGCGTGACGAGCTGCTCGTTGGCGAACATGCGCAGCGCGTAGAACATCGCAAAGAGAATGAACATGGACAGGATCATCGGCAGGCAGCCGCCCATCGGGTTGACGCCCTCCTTGCGGTAGAGCTCCTGAAGCTTCTGGTTGAGCTTCTCCTGATCGTCCTTGTACTTTTCCTGCAGCGCCTGCATCTTGGGCTGCACGGCGGTCATGCGCTGGGTGGACTTGCGGCTCTTGAGGTTGAGCGGCATGACCACCAGCTTGATGAGCACCGTGAAGACGATGATGGTGACGGCATAGTTGTTGATGATCTCATGCAGACCCTTGATGAGGGTCAGCAGAACCGGGTTGAGGAAATTCATGGAAGGGGGTTCCTCCTTGCCTTGAGCAATCTTTCTTCGATGAGCCGCCCGCGTGCGTGGCCTTCGTCACGGCACGGGGTCAATATAGTCCCCCTTGTAGAAGGGGTGGCAGCGCAGGATGCGCCGCACGCTGAGATACCCGCCCTTGAGCGCGCCATACTTCGTGATGGCCTCCAGGGCGTACTGGGAGCAGGTCGGATAGAAGCGGCAGCACGGCGCATGCCTCAAATGCCTGCGATAAAACCGGATCGCATGGAGCATCAGGGATTTGATCACGTCGGATCGCCCGCTTTCTTCGTCTCGTTTTCGCCGCTCCCGACGGCGGGGATGAGTCTGTTCTGCTTGCGCAGCAGGTACTGCATGGAACGGCACAGCCTGTCAAAATCGGCCGTGGCTGCCGGCTGGCGAGCGATGAACACGTAAAGCCCCGGCTTCATGCGGGGCAGCAGGGGGGCGCAGGCGGCGCGCAAGCGGCGCTTGATGCGGTTGCGCGCGACGGCGCAGCCGAGCTTCTTGCCCACGGAAAAGCCGACCTTGAGCGTATTGGCGCGCGCGTAGAGCATCACCATCTCATGCGCGCCGCCGGATGTGCCGCGCCGGTAGACGTACTTGAACTGCGCGTTCTTTTTGAGGCTGTATCGACGCTGCAAGGCCGTTCACCCCCCGTATTTTGTCGTGAAGAAAAAAAGGTCCGCTCCCGGTCTTTGCCGGGCCGGACCGAAACGCCCGCGCCGCGTCATGGGCGCAAAGCCGGGGGCGCCCTGCGGGCCTGCCCCTTTCAGATCAATCAGACGGGGTTGGAAACGGTCAGACGGGCGCGGCCGCGCGCACGACGGCGGGCGAGCACCTTGCGGCCGTTCTTGGTGGACATGCGGGAACGGAAGCCATGCACCTTCGCGCGCTGGCGCTTCTTGGGCTGGTAAGTTCTGACGGAAGAAGCCATACAAACACACTCCTCTTGTGATCGGAATTTTTTCTTTTCATTGAACAAAGAATGAGCCGCACCGGTCTGCGGCACGCTGTTCCATGCGAAAGCGATTATAGTATACTTCACGGCGAATCGGGAAGTCAAGCGGAATTTCCGGGAAAGGCCAAAAAATGTGACGGAATGGCAACGTTTTCCCGCGACCGGCCGAAATCGCGCGCCGCCTTGACTTCCTCCCCGTGCGGCCGGTATAATATGGCCGTACAATGTCCCCCTGTGTTTGCGTTTTTCCGTGGTAATAAGAGAGGAGCATGACGATGCGTCGAATTGGCGTTTTGACCTCCGGCGGCGACGCGCCGGGCATGAACGCGGCCGTGATGACGGTGGCCAAGGCCGCCCGGCACCACGGCATGTCGCTCATCGGCATCAAGCGTGGCTACAACGGCACGCTCTGCCGCAGCAACAACATCGCCGACGACATGGTCGAGCTGGACCTGGATACGATCCTGGACATCGCCGACCAGCCCGGCACCTACCTGCGCACCGCGCGCTGTCTCGACTTCCTCAAGCCGGAGATGCAGCAGCGCGCCGCCAACAACATCCGCGAGATGGGCGTGGAGGGCGTCGTGGTCATCGGCGGCGACGGCTCCTACAAGGGCGCGCTGGCGCTGTGCCGTCTGGGCATCCCCTGCGTGGGCATCCCCGGCACCATCGACAACGACCTGCCCTACACCGAGATGACCCTCGGCTACGACACCGCCGTCAACTCCTGCGTGGACGACGTGCGCGCCATCCGCGCCACCAGCCGCTCGCACGACCGGCCCGCCGTGGTGGAGGTCATGGGCCGCCACTGCGGCGACATCGCGCTCAAGACCTGCGCGGGCACGGGCGCGGAGATCTGCATCGTGCCGGAGGTCTCCTGGTCCATCCCGGAGGTGGCCGAGCGCCTGAGCAAGCTGATTGCCGAGGGCAACCCGCGGGCGACCGTGGTCGTCGCCGAGGGCGCCTGGGACGCCATGAAGCCCTACGACTGGCGGCGCGTGCTGCACGAGCACAACATGCTCGTGCACGACGACGACAAGATCTCCACCCGCTTCCTCACCCGCGTGCTGCGCTGCCTGACCGGCTGCGAGGCCCGCACCACCATCCTGGGCTACACCCAGCGCGGCCGCTCGCCCTCCGCGTATGACAGCTGCTTCGCCTTTGAGGCCGGCGTGCTGTCGGTCAACCTGCTGCGCAACGGCATCGGCAATCAGGTGGTCGGCGTCAAGGACGGCCGCGTGTTCTTCATGCCCATCGAGGAAGCGCTGCGCCAGAAGCGCGAGTTCAACCTGAGCCTGTACAACACGATCAACGCGCTCTGATCTCCATCGCGGTGTCGAGCCGCAGGCGCGAAGCGAGGCAGGAGGCTGGGGACGCGTCCCCTGGCGGGGTTTGCGGCCCAACGCTCCTGCGCGCAGCGCTCAAAGAAACCGTATTGAAGATGGCAGATGCACACTGTGTCCGATGATGTTCGTTTGTACGAGCCGGTTTCAAGCGGCGCCGGCGGAATCGCCATGGCCGCCTGCGGCTCCTCTGCGATTCTTGCCGTCTGGCGCTGCGCGCACGAGGGGTATGCCGGGCTGCCGCCCGGACCCGCCTGAGGGATTTCACCCCTTCATACGCCCCTTCTTCGCTTCGCGGCGGTTTGAAGTTTCCTTATGATTCCCCCATGACCAGCACGGAGGCCCTATGCTGCGCCGAAACGACATCTTCGACATGACCTGCGAGTCCTTCGGGCAGGACGCGCAGGGCGTCTGCCGCCACGAGGGCATGGCCGTGTTCGTGCCGGGGCTGCTGCCCGGCGAGAGCGCGCGCGTGCGCATCGTCAAGCCCGAAAAGCGCTACGCCTTTGGCCGCGTGGAGGCGCTGCTGAGCGAAAGCTCCGACCGCGCCGCGCCCTTCTGCCCGATCTACAAGCGCTGCGGCGGCTGCTCCTGCCAGCACATGACGTACGAGACGTCGCTGCGCTTCAAGCAGGATCAGGTGCAGCAGCTGCTTGCGCGCGTGGGCGGGCTGGACATCACCGTCCCGCCGGTCATCGGCATGGACAAGCCCTTCGCCTATCGCAACAAGGGCGCGTATCCCGTGGGCGAGATACACGGCCGGCCGGTCTGCGGCTTCTTCGCCCCGCGCAGCCACGACCTCATCCCGCTGCCTGAGGGCGGCTGCCCCATTCAGCGCGCGGATTCGCACGCGGCCACGCAGGCCGCGCTCGCCTGGATGCGCGAGACCGGCGCGCGCGCCTACGACGAGGCGACGGGCAAGGGGCTGGTGCGCCACGTGATGACGCGCGCCACGACGGACGGCGGCCTGATGGCCGTGCTCGTCGTCACCGGACGTGACATCCCGCGGGCGGACCGGCTCATCGCGCGCATGCGCGAGGCCGTGCCCGGCCTGCTGAGCCTCTGCCTGTCCATCAACGCCCGGCGCACGAACGTCATCCTCGGCGAGGAGATCCACACGCTCTGGGGCGCGCCCGTCGTGCAGGACACGCTGCACGGCCTGCGCTTTGCCGTCTCGCCGCTCTCGTTTTTTCAGGTCAATCCCGAACAGACGGAGAAACTCTACCGGCTCGCGCTCGAGTGTGCGCAGCTCACCGGCGAGGAGACCGTGGTGGACGCCTACTGCGGCGCGGGCACCATCTCCCTGATGCTCGCGCGCCATGCCGGGCGCGTGGTGGGCATCGAGATCGTGGCGCCCGCCGTCCAAGACGCCGAGGAAAACGCCCGGCGCAACGGCATCGCCAACGCGACGTTCATCGCCGGCGCGACGGAAGAGGTGCTGCCCCGCCTCGTGGCGGACGGCCTGCGCCCGGACGTCATCGTGCTCGACCCGCCGCGCAAGGGCTGCGAGGAGGCCGTGTTGCGGGCCATCCTGGCCGCCCGCCCCGACCGCGTCGTCTACGTCTCCTGCGGCGCGCCCACGCTTGCCCGCGATGCGAAGATCCTCTGCGAAGGCGGATACCGCGCCGAAGCCGTGCAGTGCGTGGACATGTTCTGCTGGACGGGCGCGGTGGAAACTGTTATGAGCTTTTCCAAGGGAACATATCCACATCGCTCTGTGAAGGTCGAATTCCCCCTTGAGGGGTTGAATGTCGCCCAACTTCAGGGGAGCGCGACCTATGAGCAGATCAAAGCGTATGTTCTCGAGCACAGCGGTCTCAAGGTTTCTACCCTGTATATCGCACAGATCAAGCAAAAATACGGGATCATCGAACGGGAGTGCTACAACAAGCCCAAGAGCGAGGATGCAAAGCAGCCCCAGTGTCCGCCGGACAAGGAAGCTGCGATTGTCGAAGCGCTCAAATTCTACGGCCTGATTGCCCCTTGAATAATTTCATTCAGGAGGTATCCCTATGAGCCACAATGGCACGAACAACCTTCCCCTGAACATCCATGACAATAGCAACGGTCTGGATTATACCCTGCACGGAGACTACTATCTGCCAGACTTGGAAGTGCCACCTACTCCGCCGCTTAACCGCTGGGGGCGCATGGTCTTCGACAGGCTTCAGAAGCAGCATCCGGGGCGGTTTGCCCGAATGCTACTGGACGGCACGCTGTACCCGTATTGTCACGACATCGGTCAGCAGGCGCAGGAACGATACGATGCCCTCATGCAGAGCTATCAGCGCCGCTGGGGAATCGACGAAGCACTGAAAAGCCACGATCCGATGAAGTGGGTCGGGCGGATGAATCTGGCGAGGGCGGAGGCGGAACGCAGCATCTTCGAGGAAATCCTTTCTCCTTCTTGAACTGCGCAAGAGAGGCACGATGGCCAGGATGGCTTCGTGTCTCTCTTTTTGCATTCATTTATCTTTGCAGTTCTTTGGGATAGTCGCATAAGCCGCGCATCATCTAAGCAGGGTGCCTGACAATAATTTCGAGAATATGAAACACAAAAAAGATACGGACAGAGAAATGTGCTATATCTCCCAATCCCTTGAATAAGAGATATTAATGCTGATGCAAATACAGCAAACTTATCCGGGCTTACTCCTGACTTCGCAGAAGCAGGGCATTGTTCACCTCATTCGCTCAAGGCAGCAAAACAACCGTACCCTATGTGCGTGTGATACAAATTCTCATATGTCTGTGTTATGCAGCCATCATCGCATCCCTACGGAAACCTCCCATGTTACTCGCTCATATAGTCAAGCATTTGCTGATTTAGAGAAATCTTTACCTCACGCCACTCCGGGAAAAAGGTATCCATATACTTCTGGAATCGCTCGTTGTGATTCCGTTCGAGCAGATGCACAAGCTCATGCGTTACGACATAAGCAAGACACTCCGGCGTTTTCTTTGCAAGCTGGAGGTTAATCCATATCCTTTTATGCTCTATATTGCAGGTTCCCCATTTGGTACGCATATTCTTGATCTTCCACTCTGACGCATGGGTGCCGACAACCCGTTCACATTTTTGAACCACTTCCGGCAGCTTGCTTTTGAGTTGCGCTCGATACCAATCGTTCAAAACGTGCTCACGCTGCTCAGGTGTGCTTTCTGGACGCACTTGCAAAACCAGACGCCCACCTGTAAGAAACACCCCGTTCCTAACATTTGAATATTGCACATCCAGACGATAACGCCGCCCCCAGACATAGTAACGCTCGCCGGTCACATACTGTCGCTTTGTTTGACGTGCCTGTGCTTCAAAGTTTTCGCGCTGCTTTTTGATCCAGGAAATCCTGGATACCGCAAACATTCGGATTGCATCATCTCCTGCCGTTTGGGGCACAGTTATCAGAACTTTCCCATCAGGCGGCAAGACACGAATATACATATTCTTGATACTCTTTTTGGTAACAGCAATGCTTATATTGCCAATTTGCAGCTCATTCACTAAAATTCACTCTGCTCCTTTACCAATGCAAGCAACTGATCCGCCTTGGAGTCGTCTTTTACCACAGCGCGAATAGCACGCCAGATCTTGCGCTCTTTAATTTTACTTCCCCTAAAATGATCCTGTTTGCTCGACATGACGGCATCATAGATCTGATTGGCAACAGAGACATTGCCATCAACGAAGTCATAAAACGCTCGCTTGGCAGCGCTTTCCCGGATTCCAGAAGGATATTCCGTAGTGCTTCCCGGCTGATGCACCTTCCTTGCCAATTCTACAATCTGGTGCAGATACTCTTCGTAGTTGATCACATCGTTTTTGCGCTTTTCAACCAACTCACGAAGCAGTGAGGACATCTTTTCGTAGTATTTGGGGTTACTTTGGGTTCTTTCAACAATTTCCTTGCCAATATTGTTTTCAATAGTCTCTGCAACCGCTTCCTGCTCTTTGGGTGTAGAGGCAGGCATATCCTTCAATGTGGAAATCCCGTTGTCTACCAATAGCTCGACCAGTGTTGTTTCTCCAAAGGAGGTCAACACACGACTTGGATCAGCCGACAAATAAGTATCGATTAAATGGCGCATGTCCGGATCATATTTCTTCAAATCCACATAGTCACCGCTGGCCAGACGCACATCGTCACGCACTTTGATGTAGTAGGTAACTTCTCTCTCCAGCGCCTTGATCTGTTCCACAGTATAGTGGTACTTTTCTTGCAATTCGCCCGATACTTCACCAAAAGCGCGAAGAGCTGTCGCTGACAGATTGTAAAGCTGTTCCCGCTTGGGCATATTCTCTTCCAATTCATCCAAGTCAAAGGCTTCGGTGTTGGCACCGCAGAAATAATGGTAGTAGTCCACCATATCTTTAGGCGGAGCCACAGGTTCGCACAGTGCACGAAGAGCTTCCAGCGAATCCTCCAGCTGTTCCTTAGCCTTGTCTAAACGATCTGTCAGCAGGCCGGAGACATCTTCCTTATCGTAGCAATCAAATGCTTCGGAGGTATAGTCTGCAACCGCATTTTCCAGAGAGCGAAACAGGTCTTTGTAGTCAATGATATAGTATAAGCCGGCATGATTTCCAGATCAACCTCTTCCTCCAGGAAAATTTTCGATGGATCGTGCAGACATTTCCCGATCCTGTGCGTCTTAAGGGTGTATCGCGATACGGAAGAGACGAAAGGAAGGATGGACGTGGAAGGAAAGCGACAACGCGATGCGCGTTTCGTGGAAGCCATCCGCCAGAACCGTGCCGGCATGTTTTGCGTTGCGCG
>CALVKT010000013.1 GCA_944333055.1 uncultured Clostridia bacterium | reverse complement strand
GGCCGTCGCGCATCGGGCGCGGACCCTGCGCACCCGGCGTGCGCGGCTGGAAATTGCCCTCGCGCATCGGACGCGGCGCGCCCTGCGCGCGCGGCACCTGTGGGGCGCGCGGGGCGCGCTCCTGCTGCTCCGCGGCCGGCTTTTCCTCGGCCTGCGGTGCGCGCTTGGGCGCTTCCTGCTTCTCCGCTTCTTTCTCCGCTTCAGCCGGCGGCACGTCGTCGGGCATCGTCCAGGCTTTGCTCTGCGCGCTCAGCGCCTTCTGCTGCTCCTCGCGACGCTTCTCTTCGCGCTCCGCCTCCTCGCGCTGCACAAAACCGCTCTCGATTTTGCGCAGCTCCGCAAGCGTCTTTTCCGCCTGCGCGCGAACGCTTCCCACATCGCTCAGCAGCTTCGCCGCCCTGCGGCTCAGTTCTTTCGTTGCATCTTGCACCTTCATCTTGGACATTCTGCCCTTGCACCCCCGCAAATTGCGTCATTACGCTTCATATCTGTAAAGTACTGCCCTTCCTCTGCCGTCTCAGCCTTCACGGGCGAGCTGCATCAGCTTCTCGCCCAGCGGGCCCTTTGAGACGGCCGCGCACATGCGCCCCGGCTTGCCCACGCTCGCGCCCAGCCTGTCGGGCGCCGTCTCAAAGAGCGGCGCGCCGCGGTAGGCGCAGGCGTCGCGAAACCGCTTGCGCGTGTTCTCGGACGCGCCCGCGTCCACGAGCACCAGCGCCGCCTGGCCGGACGCGATGGCGCCCAGCACGGCGTCCGTGCCCAGCGTCAGCGCCCGCGCCCGCATGGCGATGCCCAGCATCGAGTAAAACGCGTCGCGCTCAATCGCCATCCATTTCCTCCGTCAGGCGCTTGAAGATCGCCTCGTCGATGCGCGTCTCCAGCGCGCGCTCCAGCTGGCGCTGCTTGACAGCCCGCTCCAGGCACGCCTTCGACCTGCAAACATATGCGCCGCGTCCCGGCGCCTTGCCCACGCGATCCACGCTGACCTCGCCCTCCGGCGACTTGACGACGCGCAGCAGGCTGCGCTTTTCCTTCATCTCGCGGCAGCCCACGCACATGCGCATGGGAATCTTGCGTGTCTTCATCCGCACTCCTCCCGAATCAGCCTTCCTGACCGTCCTGCTCGGCTTCCTCGCTCATGACCAGCTCTTCGATCTGGCTCTGGCTCTTGATGTCGATCTTCCAGCCAGTCAGCCGGGCCGCCAGGCGCGCGTTTTGGCCTTCCTTGCCGATGGCCAGCGAGAGCTGGTTGTCCGGCACGACCACGCGGCAGGCCTTCTCCTTCTCGCTGACGAACACGTTGACCACGTGCGCCGGGTTGAGCGCGTTGGCCACGAACTCCGCCGGATCGGCCGACCACTTGATGATGTCGATCTTCTCGCCCCGCAGCTCTGTGACCACGCGGTCCACGCGTTGGCCGCGCGGGCCTACGCAGGAGCCGACCGGATCGATCATCGGATCGCTCGAATACACGGCCATCTTCGTGCGGGAACCGGCCTCGCGCGCGATGGACTTGATCTGTACGATGCCGCTCTGAATCTCCGGCACCTCCAGCTCGAACAGGCGCTTGACCAGGCCCGGATGGATGCGGCTGACGCTCACCTGCGGGCCGTACTTCGCGCCCGGGCGCGCCAGGCGGCGGTCGGCGACGACCTCCAGCAGATACACCTTGAAGCGCTCGCCCGGCGTGTAGACGTCGGCGGCCATCTGCTGGCTCGCTTCCAGCGTGCCCTCGGTCTTGCCCAGCTCGACGTAGACCGTCTTGCTCTCCGGATCGACGCTGTGCACGATCGCGGTGAGGATCTCGTTCTCCTTCTCGATGAGGTCGTCGTAGATCTTGCCGCGCTCCGCCTCGCGGATCTTCTGGACGATCACCTGCTTGGCCGTCTGCGCGGCGACGCGGCGGAAGTTGTTGGGCGTCACCTCGACCTCGACGATGTCGCCCTCCTCATAGCTGGGCTGAATCTTGCGCGCCTCCTCGATGGAGATCTCCGCCGCCTCATCGACGACCCAGCGCTCCACCTGCTTGCGCGCGTACAGGCGCACGGCGCCGGTCACGCGATCCAGCTCCACGCGCACGTTCGCATTGGACGGCGCGATGCCGTACTGCTTGTTGAAGTTATTCTTGTAGGCGCTCTTGAGCGCTTCCTCGATCGCGGAGAAGAGCACTTCCTTGCCGATGTTCTTCTCCTTGGCCAGCAGCGCGACGGCCTCGATCATCTCTTTGTTCTCATTCTTGTCCATCATCTGACGCTTCTCCTTCCTGACCGCCCGTATCGAGCGCCGGTTCATCGCCCAGGTCGTCCTCCGTGATGACGATCACAGGCTTGCACAGCGAGATTTCCCTGAGCGTAAAGCGCATCTCGCCCGCGCCGGTCTTCAGCCTGACCTCGTCACCGAAAAGGCCCAGCAGTTCGCCCTCAAAGCGTCGGCGCTTGTCGATGGCGCGATACAGGTGCACCTCCACCTGATCGCCGACGTGCGCGTCGTAATCCTTCTGCTTTTTGAGTGGACGATCAATACCCGGCGAACACACCTCGAGGAAATCGTAATCCACGCGCTCTACCAGCGGCATCACGGCGCGGTGATACGTTTCACAATCGCTCAAGGTAATTCCGTCGGGTTTGTCGATATAGATCCGCAGATACCGGCTCGCGCCCTCGCGCGCGAGCTCCACGTCCACGAGCTCCACCTGCTGCTCCTCGGCCAGCTTGCGGCAGGCGGGCTCCACCGTGCGGTTCAGATCGCTTTGTGCCATTCACACACTCCCAAATCCGTTTAAACAAGTCACACTCAACAGAAAGAGTGGGCATTTCTCCCACTCTTTCCATCCAAACTGCCAGCGCAGTACCCATCTCACACAGACCTTACGCGGCTATTATATCACCGCTTTTTCAAAATTACAACCCTCTGCGCGCGTTTTATCAGCTATTCCGGCAAAATTCGGTGAAAACCCGGTCGAACGCAGGCCGGATTGGCGGCCCGATCAGAAGGAAAAGAGCGTCGTCTGGTTCGTTTCGGGCAGGCCGTTCAGGCACCCGCTCTCGCGCATCAGGTCGATGATCGCCTGGGAGACCTTGCCGCGGTTGCGCAGGTCTTCCACGGAGAGGAACGGCGACTGCGCGCGCGCCTCCACGATGCTCTGCGCCGCCGCCTCGCCCAGGCCCGGCAGCGCGTTGAACGGCACGCGGATGAGCGTGTCGGAGAGCACCTCGAACTTCGTCGCGTCGGATTTTTCCAGATCCACCGGCGCAAAGCGAATGCCCCGGCAGAGCATCTCGATGACCAGTTCCATGATGATCATCAGATCCTTGTCCTTCTGGGAGAGGTCCTTGCTGTTCTCGTCCATCTCCCTGTAGCGGGCGCGGATGGACTCCAGCGAACCGCACAATATGCTGGCGTCAAAGCCGTCGGCGCGCACGGTGTAATACGCGCAGTAATATGCCGCGGGCCGGTAGACCTTGTACCACGCCACGCGCAGGGACATCGTCACATAGGCGACGGCGTGCCCCTTGGGGAACATGTACTTGATCTTCTTGCAGGAATCGATGAACCACTGCGGCACGTTGTGCTCGATCATCGCCTGCTCCATCTCCGCCTTGAGGCCCTTGCCCTTTCGCACGAACTCCATCGTGTCAAACGCCATCTTGGGCGCGACGCCGTAGTCCATCAGCGCGTTCATGATGTCATCGCGCGTGCAGATGCACGAGGAGAACGGCGCGATGCCGTTCTTGACGATCTCCTGCGCATTGCCGATCCACACGTCCGTGCCGTGGGACAGGCCGGAGATGCGGACCAGCTCGTCCATGGTGGTCGGCTTCGTCTCCTCCAGCATCTGGCGGACGAAGCGCGTGCCGAACTCCGGCACGCCGTACGTGCCGGTGTTGGAGCCGATCTGCTCCGGCGTGACGCCCAATGCCTCCGTGCTCGAAAAGAGCGAGATGACCTTCGGGTCGGTCAGCGGGATCTTCTGGGCGTCCACGCCCGTCAAATCCATGAGCATGCGAATCATCGTCGGATCGTCGTGACCGAGCACGTCGAGCTTGACGAGCACGTCGTGCATGGAGCCGAAGTCGTAGTGCGTGGTGATGACGGGGCTGCTCATGTCGTTGGCGGGGTGCTGGATGGCGACGAACTGCTGAATCTCGTATTCCTTGGGCAGCACGACCATGCCGGCCGGGTGCTGGCCCGTCGTGCGCTTGACACCCACGCAGCCCTGCGCCAGCCGGTTCATCTCCGCCTCCGAGAGCGTCAAATTCCGCTCCTCGCAGTATTTCTTCACGTAGCCGTATGCCGTCTTGTCCGCCAGCGTGCCGATGGTGCCGGCGCGATAGCAGTACTGCTTGCCGAAGAGCTCTTCGATGTAGGCGTGGGCGCGCGGCTGATAGACGCCGGAGAAGTTCAGGTCGATATCCGGCACCTTGTCGCCCTTGAAGCCCAGGAAGACTTCGAACGGGATCTCAAACCCGTCTCGGAAGAGCTCCTCGCCGCACTGCGGGCACATCTTCACCGGCAGGTCCGGGCCGGTCTTGTACTTCTGCTTGTCCACGTCGAACGTGTACCACTTGCACTTGGGGCAGCGGTAGTGCGGCGGCAGCGCGTTGACCTCCGAGATGCCCACCAGATGCGCCACGTAGGAGGAGCCGACGGAGCCGCGCGAGCCGACGAGATAGCCGTCGGCGTTCGACTTCTTGACCAGCTTTTCGGCGATGTTGTAGAGCGTGCCGTAGCCGTAGCCGAGTATGGACTTGAGCTCCTTCTCCTTGCGCGCCACGACGATCTCCGGCGGGTTGTCGCCGAAGTGCTCGCGAATCTTCTCCTCGCAGAGGTTGCGGATATTGTCCGCGGCGTCCGGCCAATACGGCTGAAACGTCTCCTTGCCCTCCGGGTGCCTGGGATACAGGCCGACGTCGCCGATGCGCGCGGCGATCCTGGCCGGGTTGTCGATGACGACCTCCTCGGCCTTCTCCCGGCCCAGGTAGGCGAACTCGTCGAGCATCTCCTGCGTCGTCTTGAAGTAGAGCGGCGGCTGGTTGTCCGCATCCTTGAAGCCGTAGGCCGCCTGGATGATCGCGCGGAATTTGGCGTCCTTGGGGTCCAGAAAGTGCACGTCGCCCGTGGCGACGACCGGGATGCCCAGCTCCTCGCCCAGGGAGACGATCTTGCGGTTGTAATCGCGCAGCTGCTCGACATCCTCGGCCATGCCCTCGCGCAGCATGAACTCGTTGTTGCCCACGGGCTGAATCTCAAGGTAGTCGTAGAAGCGCGCGATTCGCCTGAGCTCCGTGTCGTTCTTGCCGTCCACGACGGCGCGGAACAGCTCGCCCGCCTCGCAGGCGGAGCCGACGATCAGTCCCTTGCGGTACTTCTGCAAAATCTCGCGCGGGGTGTGCGGCCTGCGGCTGAAGTAGTGCAGATGGCCCTCGGAGACGATGCGGTTGATGTTGGTGATGCCGTCCTGCTCGCAGGCGAGCAGGATGATGTGATACGCATCGCCGATCGCGCCGCCGGTCAGCGCGCCGTTGATATCGCACAGGCGGCTGACGCCCTTTTCAAGCGCCGTGTCCAGCATGCGGTTGAGCATCTGCGCCGTGGCGCGCGCGTCGTGCACGGCGCGGTGCGCGTTCTTGAGGCTGATGCCCAGCGATTTGCACACCGCGCCCAGGCGGTGGCTCTTGAGGCCAGGATACATGCGCCGGGAGAACTCCAGCGTGTCGATGACCGGCATCTTGACGTCGATGCCCAGCCGCTTGCACTCCTCCGTCAAAAAGGCATAGTCAAACTTGGCGTTGTGCGCGGCGAACGCCGCGTCGCCGATGAAATCAAGCAGCCTGGGGATCTCCGTTTCGGCCGTCTGGGCGTCGGCGACCATCGCGTCGCTGATGCCGGTGAGCTCCACGACCTCCTGCGGAATCGGCTCCTGCGGGTTGACAAAGCGCGAGTATTCCTCGACGACCTGTCCGTTGCGGATGCGCACCGCGCCGATTTCGATGATGCGGTTCCTGCGCGGGTTGAGGCCCGTCGTCTCAAAGTCCACGACGACGATGACCTCGTGCAGCCCGCGTTCATCGCCGTCCCTGACGACGGTGGTCACGTCGGTCAAATACGCCTCCACGCCGGGGATCAGCTTGATCTTGTGCTTCCTGGCCGCGCCGAACGCCTCCGGAAACGCCTGCACCACGCCGTGGTCGGTGATCGCCACGGCGGGATGGCCCCACTGCGCCGCGCGCTCGATGAGCGCGGACGCCGAGGAGACGCCGTCCTTCTCGCTCATGTTGGTGTGCATGTGCAGTTCGATGCGCTTGCGCGGCGCGTTGTCCTCGCGCATGGGCTTTGCGCGCGCGTCGATGTCGTTGACCATCATCACGAGGCCCTTTTCAAAGCTGTCCATCTTCACGTCGCCGCGCACGGCGAACCACTTGCCCGGCTTGACGGCGGCGATGACCGCCTCGACCGCCTTCTTCTCCTCCTCCGTCGGCGGGCGGTCGTCCTCTTCGCCCGCGCCGAAGCGCCCCTTGCGCGGCTTGTAGCGCAGGAATGCCTTGCACTTGATCGTGTTCGTGTAGTCCGTCAGCGCGAAGGAGAGCAGCTGCATCTCGCCGCCGCGCAGCTCGCGCGTCTCTGCCGTGAGCACCTCGCCGCAGATGACGACCTTGCTCGCCTCCTCGACGAGCTCGGCGATCTCCAGCGGTTCGGCCGTCACCGGGCGGCCCAGCACGGCCTTGGGCTTCTCCTTGGCGGCCGGCTGCTCGCGCACGACGACCTGCTCGCGCACCATCTCGGCGACGGCGCGCTCGTCCTCCTGCCTGCGGCGGCGGCGAATCTCCTCAAGCTGCTCCTCGCGCAGCTTGATCGCCTGAAAGGCGACGTGCACCTCGGCGACGAACACGTTCCTGACCAGCTCCTCGATGTAGCGGTCGATGCCCGCCTGCGCAAGAAACTTGGGCGCGATGTCCTGCTGCACGAGGATGGAGAGCACGTTGCCCTTGCATTCCAGGCACGCATCCTGCAAAAACGGCGCGCCGGAGGGATGACGCCGCTTGACGCAGCGCAGGATGAACGCCGCATAGCGCATCGGATCGGCCAGAAAGTCCTGCGCGAGCTGCGGGGACTTGACGATCAGCGACACGCGCATCGGCGCGAATTGGCGCCGCAGCGCCTTTTGCAGCGCCAGAAACGGGCGCTCCTCCACGAGGATGTCGCTGGAGAAGGAGACGGTGATCCGCTCCCCCGCGCGGCTGGCCGACACGCTGTCCAGCGTCAGATGGCCCTTCAGTTCCTGCGCCGCGCCCTCCAGCAGCCCTTCCCATTGTTCTGCCATAATTCCAAACCCTCGAAAATCCCTAAAAGCGGCGGACGGCATCAGCCGCCCGCCGTCCTCTCCTTTATCTCAGCATGGCCCGGATCTCGTCGATGAGGATCCCGGCCAGATCGCCCGTCACCTTGCGCGGCGCCTCGCCCTTTTTGATGAGCAGGCCCGCGCCGTTGCCGCCGCCGCAGATGCCGATGTCCGCCTCGCGCGCCTCGCCCGGCCCGTTGACCACGCAGCCCATGACCGCCACCTTGAAGGGCGCCCGCACGCCGCGCAGCTCCTCCTGCACGCGGGCCATGATGCCGCCCACGTCGATGCACGTGCGCCCGCAGGTCGGGCAGGAGACGAACTGCACGCAGTCCGTGCGCAGGCCGCAGTGCTGCAGGATCTCGATGCCGGCCGGTGGCTCCAGGCACGGATCGCCCGTCAGCGACACGCGGATGGTATCGCCGATGCCATCCAGCAGCAGCGCGCCGATGCCGATGGCGCTTTTCAGACGGCCCTGCTCCGGCAGGCCCGCCTCCGTCACGCCCAGATGCAGCGGATAATCGCACTGCGCGCTGGCCAGCCGGTAGGCCGCCACGGTGTCGGGCACGTTGCTCGCCTTCATGGAGAGCACGATGTCCGAAAAGCCGCAGTCCTCCAGCAGCTTGGCGTGACTGAGCGCGCTCTCCACCATGCCCTGCGGCGTCGGCCCGCCGTAGCGCGCAAGGATGTCCTTTTCCACCGAGCCGGAGTTGACGCCGATGCGCACCGGGATGTGGTGCGCCTTCACGCAGTCCGCCAGCACGCGCACGTTTTGCGCGCCGCCGATGTTGCCCGGATTGATGCGCAGCTTGTGGATGCCGTTTTCCACGGCCGCCAGCGCCAGCTTGTGGTCGAAGTGGATATCCGCCACCAGCGGCACGGGGCTGCCGTCCACCAGCGCGCGCACCGCCCTGGCGCATGCCTCGTTGTACACGGACACGCGCACGATGTCCGCGCCCGCAGCCGCCAGCGCGCGAATCTGCGCGAGCGTCGCCTCCACGTCCGCCGTGTCGGTATTGGTCATGGACTGCACGGAGACGGGCGCGCCGCCGCCGATGCGCACGCTGCCCGCCGTCACCTGTCTGGTCAGCTTTTTCATGGGTTCCTCCATCATCTCGTGAAGATCTGTACGATGTCCTTGTACGTCAGCGCGGCCATGAGCAGCATCAGCAGCACGAAGCCTGCCGCGTGGATCGAGCCCTCCAGCTCGCGCCTGACCGGCTTGCGCCGCACGCCCTCCACCAGCAGAAACAGCAGCCGGCTGCCGTCCAGCCCCGGAATGGGCAGCAGGTTCATCACGCCCAGATTGACGCTGATGAGCGCGAGCAGCTCCAGGTAGATGTCGATGCCGCCCTGCTGCGTCACCTCCTGAATGACGTAGACCGTGCCCACCGGGCCGGTCACGTCGCCGACGCCCTCGCCCTTGAAGATCAGGTTCTTGAGCGTGTTGACGATCAGCCGCACGCTCTCCACGTTGTAGTGCACGGAGAAGGGGATGCTCTCCAGCAGCGAGAGGCGCATGCGCTCCTGCGCGAAGGAGAAGCCCACGCGATAGCGCCCCGCCTCCTCGTCGTAGAACGGCGTGATCACCACGTCGGTTTGCACGCCGCCGCGATCGACGCGCAGCGTCACGTCCGCGCCCTCGCTCGCGGAGATCACATCGACCACCGTGTTGACGTCCTCGATCGCCACGCCGTTGACCGAGAGCAGCGTGTCGCCCGTCATCAGCCCGGCGCGCGCGGCGTTGTCCTCGACCACATCCACGCGCGGCACCGTCGTCATCAGGCCCAGCGCGCTCAGGTAGACGACGATCACCACCAGCGCCACCGCGAAGTTCATCAGCGGGCCGCAGGCGACCGTCAGCGCGCGCTTCCACACGCGCTGGTTGTTGAACGCGCGCGGGTCGGCCACATCCTCGTCCTCGCCGTAGAACTGGCAGAAGCCGCCGATGGGCAGCGGGCGCAGCGAAAACTGCGTGCCGCGCTTGCTCTCCCAGCGCACGAGCGCCGGGCCCATGCCCATGGCGAACTCCTGCACCTCGATGCCGCACGCGCGCGCCGCGAAGAAATGCCCGGCTTCATGGGCGACGATCAACACGCCCAGAAGCACGAGCGCCAGCAAAACATACACGAAACGTCTCTCCTTATGCGTCAGACGGCAAAGCGGCTGGTCCCCAGCAGTTCCTGTGCCTTCGCGCGGGCCGCCAGATCGCTCTCAAACACCTGATCAAGCGTCGCATGGTACACGGGGGCCACGGCGTGCATCGTCTCCTCGACGAGCTGCGCGATGTGGCCAAAGTGGATCCTGTCGTGCAGGAAGGCATCGACGGCGACCTCGTTGGCGCCATTGAGGATGGCGCTCATCGTGCCGCCCACGCGCAGCGCTTCATACGCCAGGCCCAGGCCCGGAAAGCGCGACGGATCCGGCTGCTCAAACGTGAGCGCCTTCATCTGCGAAAAATCGAGCCGCGCGCCGCCGGTTTCAAGCCGCTCCGGCCAGCTCATCGCGTAGAGGATGGGCAGGCGCATGTCCGGCGTGCCCAGCTGCGCCATCACCGCGCCGTCCTCAAACTCGACCATGGAGTGTATGACGCTCTGCGGGTGAATCAGCACGTCGATCTGTTCGGCGGGCATGTCAAAGAGCCAGCGCGCTTCGATGACCTCCAGCGCCTTGTTGAGCATGGAGGCCGAATCGACGGTGATCTTTCTGCCCATGCTCCAGTTGGGATGCTTGAGCGCCTGCTCCTTCGTGGCGCAGAGAATGTCCTCCTTCGCCCACGTGCGGAACGGCCCGCCGCTGGCGGTGAGGATCAGCCGCTTCGGCCTGTTGGGCCCCGCGCCCTGCATGCACTGGAAGATCGCGCTGTGCTCGCTGTCCACGGGCAGAAGCGGCTGCCCGGCGGCCTGCGCCGCGCGCGTGACCAGCTCGCCGCCGGCCACCAGCGGCTCCTTGTTGGCCAGCAGCACGCGCTTGCCGCACCGAAGGCTCTCCATCACCGCCGAGAGGCCCGCAATGCCCACGACCGACACGAGCACGTCGTCCGCGTCGCACGCGCGCACCACGCGCAGCAGCGCGTCCGGCCCGAAGATCCACTGACAGGCGTTCTTCACGTCCGCCGGAATCTCCTCCGGTTCGACGGTCAGCGCCGCAATCTGCGGGCGAAACGCGCGCACCTGTTCAAAGAGCTTCTCCGCCGAGGAATGGGCGGCGATCGCCGTGACCGCGAAGCGGTCGCTGTGGCGCGCGGCGACATCCAGCGCCTGCGTGCCGATGGAACCCGTCGCGCCGAGAATGGCCAATTTACGCATACGTATCCCTCTTTATCAATGCAGCACCAGCGTGTAGCAGTACATCACAATCAGCGTGAAGATCACGCTGTCAAATCGATCCATCACGCCGCCGTGGCCGGGAAAGACCTTGCCGTAGTCCTTGATGCCGCTGTAGCGCTTGAGCAGCGACGCAGTCTGGTCGCCGACCTGACCGGCCACGGAGCCCAGCAGGCCCAGCAGCACCGCCGCCGGCACGCCCGGCATCGGCATGGACAGCACATACACGAAGAACGCGCGCACCGCCAGCGAGAACGCCACGCCGCCCAGCAGGCCAAACGCCGCGCCTTCCACCGTCTTCTTCGGGCTGACGGCCGGGCAGAGCTTGTGCCTGCCCATCGCGCGGCCGCCCAGATACGCCAGGGCGTCCGTGCCGTAGGCGATGCCGAACGCCATGGTGATCAGCGCGACACCCGGCACGCGGCCAAACGTCTTGTTGAGCATCATCATGAACATGGAAAACGGCATCAGGCAGGTCAGCAGCGGATAGACGGAGGCGGCGGCGTCCGGGAACGCGGGCTGCCTGCCCAGCAGCACGCCCAGCATGGACACGCCCATCGCCGCCGTGAGCAGCAGCAGCGGGTCGAGCACGCCCATCAGGCGGCTGAGCGGCCACATCAGCGCGGCGGCCAGATAACCGCCCCACGTGCACACCCGATAGCCCGCCGCCGCAAGCGCCTTGTAATACTCGCTCAGTGCGATGAGCGTCAGCAGGACGAGCAGCAGCTCGGCAAACCAGCCCCGCACGATCAGCGCGAAGATCAGCAGCGGAACGCCCACGACCGCCGTCAAGATGCGTGTCTTCATACCCATTCCCTCTTTTCGGATTATACGCCGCCAAACCGACGATTTCTCTTCGTGTAGGCAAGCAGCGCTTCATCATATGCACGCCGGTCAAAGTCCGGCCAGAGTACGTCCGTCTGATACATCTCCGCGTAGGCGAGCTGGTAGAGCAGGAAATTGCTCAGGCGGATCTCGCCGCTGGTGCGGATGAGGAAATCGACCTCCGGCAGCCCGGCGGTGTACAGCTCGCCCTCAAAGCGCGCCATGTCGATGTCCTCCGGCTCGATCTTCCCGTCCTTGACCTGCTGCGCCAGCGCGCGCGCCGCGTGCACGATCTCCTGACGGCCGCCGTAGTTGAGCGCGATGTTCAGCTTGAGGCCCGTGTTCTCCTTCGTGCGCGCCATCGCGTCATAGAGCGCGCGCTGCTGGCGCTCCAGTCCCCTGGGCATGTCGCCGATGTCGCCCAGAATGCGAATGCGCACGCCCTCGCGATGCAGCTCGTCGAGTTCCCTGGTGAAGTACTCCAGCAGCAGCCCCATCAGCGCGCCCACCTCCTCGGCGGAGCGCTTCCAGTTCTCCGTGGAGAACGCGTAGATCGTCAGCGCTTCGATGCCCAGATCGTCCGAATGACGGATGATCTCGCGCAGCGCTTCCACGCCGGCCTTATGCCCAAACGTGCGCGGCATGCCGCGCTTTTTGGCCCAGCGGCCGTTGCCGTCCATGATGATGGCGACGTGGCGCGGCAAGAGCGCCCTGTCCAGTTCGATATGTTCATCCTTGCCAGATCGGGCCACGGTTACACCTGCTTTCACAAGAAACAGCGGAACCCGGCGGAGCGCCGCCCCGACGAATCCCGCAGTTCTTTTTTTTCAATACGCGGCCGTCAGCCGTTTTCCTGCCCGCCGTCTTCGATCGGGTCGAGAAATTCGGCGACGGTCAATCGCCTGCCGTCCTCATGGGCGGCGACCACGCGCAGCGTGCCGCCCCGCGCATCGCGCCTGCCGGGCGCGCAGGTCGTCTCCACGGACGGGGACACGCCCTCGCGCGCGAGGATATCGCGCGCCAGATCAAGCGGCAGGCCCGGAAGGTCGTCCCTCATTTGACGTCCATGATCTCCTTTTCCTTCTCGGCGGTGATCTTGTCGATGTCCTTGATGTTGGCGTCGGTCAGCTTCTGGATGGCCTCCTCGGCGCGCTTCTGGTCGTCCTCGGTGATCTCGCTGTTCTTCTTGAGCTTCTTGACCTGCTCCACGGCGTCACGGCGGATGGAGCGGATGGCGACCTTGCTCTCCTCGGCGGTCTTGCGCACGAGCTTGGTCAGTTCCTTGCGGCGCTCCTCGGTGAGCTCCGGCAGCATCAGGCGGATGATCTTGCCGTCGTTGGAGGGCGTCAGGCCCAGATCGCTGGCCTGAATGGCGCGGGAGATGTCCTTGACCATCTTGGCGTCCCACGGGTTGATCTGCAGGACGCGCGGTTCCGGCGCGGAGATGTTGGCCACGCTCTTGAGCGGCGTCGGCGTGCCGTAGTAATCGACCGTGATGCGGTCGAGCAGCTGCGGATTGGCGCGGCCCGCGCGAATGGCCATCAGGTCCGAACGCAGCACGTCCTTGGTCTTGTCCATCTTGATCTTCGCATTATCCTGAATCTTCTTCGTAGGCATGCTGTATGGCCTCCTCGAATCACAAATTTGTTTGTTCTATTTTACCCCACACGCCCTGTCTTTGGCAAGCCCTTTGGCAGATTTCGCGCAAAGCCGATATAGGAGAAAACGCTTCATACGAGTTCGCGCCCACATTTCCGTTTCGCGAAACGAACTCAATTGCAGGCTGCCGCGTAACCTGCTGTGAAGCGACATACTCTTCTATTGGGAAACGTTGGGCTGCCGCCCAGACCCGCCTGAGAGAATTCTTTCCTCAGACTCCATTCGCTTCGCGCTGTATTTGACCTTTTTTCAGAAATCCGTATCACACGAAAAAAGCCGAAGCGCATCATACGCTCCGGCTGTGAAAGGTTGTCTGGATTACGGATGCACGTTGGTGCCCATCGGATCGCCCTGGATGACACGCAGGATGTTCTCCGGGTCGTCCAGACCGAACACGCGGATGGACGGCACCTTGTTCTCGCGGCAGATGGTGATGGCGGCGGCGTCCATGACCTTGAGGTCGCGCTCCTGCACCTCGTTGTAGGTGAGGTCCTTGAGGAGCATGGCCTCTTTGTTGACGCGCGGATCGCTGTCGTAGACGCCGTCCACGTTCTTGGCCAGCAGGATGGCGTCCGCGCCGATCTCCACCGCGCGCAGCGCCGCGGCGGTGTCGGTGGAGAAGAACGGATTGCCCGTGCCGCAGGCGAAGATCACCACGCGGCCCTTTTCCAGATGGCGCACCGCGCGGCGATACGTGTAGGGCTCGCAGAAGCGGTTCATCTCCACCGCGGACATCACGCGCGTGGGGATGTCCAGCCGCTCGATGGCGTCCTGCATGGCGATGGAGTTGATCGCCGTGCCGAGCATGCCCATGTGGTCGGCGTTGATGGCCGTCATCTTCGCCGCCGGGCCCTGGCGCCCGCGCCAGATGTTGCCCGCGCCGATGACTAGGGCGATCTCGGCGCCGGTCGCGTGGAGCTTGCCCAGAACGGCGGCCACGCGGTCGATCTGCTCAAAGTCGAAGAGCCTGCCGTGGTCGCCCAGTGCCTCGCCGCTGAGCTTGATGAGTACGCGCTTATACTGTGCCATGCTCTTTCCCCTTTCGTCTGAAAAAAAGGACATGCGCCGGGCATGTCCCTTTGTTTTGAAGATTACTGCTTCATCTTCGCCTGCTCGGCGGCGATGTCGGCAGCCAGGTTGTTCACGCGCTTCTCCAGGCCCTCGCCGCGCTCGAAGCGGACGAAGCGGACGACGTCGCACTTGCCGGAGAGCATCTTCTTGACGTTGATATCCGGATCCTTGACGAACGGCTGCTCCAGCAGGCAGACTTCCTTGTAGTACTTCTCGATGCGGCCCTCGACCATGCGCTCCACGATCTTCGCCGGCTTGCCCTCGTTGAGCGCCTGCTGCTTGAGCACCTCGCGCTCCTTCTCCAGGTTGTCGGAGGGCACTTCCTCGCGGCGCACGAACTGCGGGTTCGCGGCAGCGATGTGCATGACCAGATCGTGGCTCATCGTCTTGACCTCGTCGGTCACCTCATCCGCGGCGAGCTCGACCATGACGCCGATGCGGCCGCCCATGTGGATGTAGGTGTCGACCATGCCGTTCTTCGCCTCAAAGCGGGCAAAACGGCGCAGGGAGATCTTCTCGCCGATGGAGGCGGTGGCCTCGCCGATCAGGTCGTTGACGGTCTTGGTCTCGTCGGCATAGAAGGTCTGGCCGAGCATCTCCTCGACGGTCGCCGGGTTCTTGGCGACGATGTGCTTGGCGTAGTCGCGGCACAGCGCCTTGAAGTTGTCGGTGTTGGCCACGAAGTCGGTCTCGCAGTTGATCTCCACCACGACGCCCACATTGCCCTCGACATAGCACTCAACCATGCCCTCGGCGGCGATGCGGCCGGCCTTCTTGGCGGCGGCGGCGAGGCCCTTCTCGCGCAGGAAGTCGATCGCCTTGTCCATGTCGCCATCGCAGGAGACGAGGGCCTTCTTGCAGTCCATCATGCCGGCGCCGGTGCGCTCGCGCAGCTCCTTAACCAGAGCGGAAGTAATGGTAGCCATAACGGATTCCTCCAGATTCTGTCGTCAGATGGGATTACTTCGCTTCCGCGGCCTCGGCCTGCTCGCCCTGCTTGCCTTCCAGAACGGCGTCGGCCATCTTGCCGGCGATGAGCTTGACAGCGCGGATGGCGTCGTCGTTGCCCGGGATCACGTAGTCGATCTCGTCCGGATCGCAGTTGGTGTCCACGATGGCCACGACCGGGATGCCCAGCGCGCGCGCCTCGGTGACGGCGATGTGCTCCTTGCGCGGATCGACGACAAACAGGCAGCCCGGCAGATTCTTCATCTCGCGGATGCCGCCCAGATTGGCCAGCAGCTTCTCGCGCTCGGCCATCAGCTTGATGACTTCCTTCTTGGGCAGAACCTCGAAGTCGCCGCGCTCTTCCATCGCGTCGATGGCGTTGAGGCGCGCGATGCGGGTCTTGATGGTGCGGAAGTTGGTCATCATGCCGCCCAGCCAGCGGTTGTTGACATAGAACATGTTGCAGCGCTTGGCCTCGGCCTCGATGGACTCCTGCGCCTGCTTCTTGGTGCCCACAAACAGCACGCTCTTGCCTTCCATCGCCACCTGGCGGACGAAGGCATACGCCTCATCGATCTTGCGAACGGTCTTTTGCAGGTCGATGATGTAGATGCCGTTGCGCTCGGTGAAGATGTACGGGGCCATCTTGGGGTTCCAGCGGCGGGTCTGGTGGCCGAAGTGGACACCGGCCTCAAGCAGCTGCTTCATAGAAATGACTGCCATGGGATGTTTTCCTCCTTTTGATTCAACCCTCCCTGCGCCCTTTTTTCGCGCGGACCGGACTCCCCGGCAGGCGCGCGAAACAGACGCAGGTGCGTTTTCCGTAAAATTGTATCATGTTCCGGCGGGAATTGCAAGAGAAAAATGCGCAGAATTCCTGCAATTTCCGCATGCAGACGCGCCGCGGAGGCTCTTTCCCCCGCGGCGCGCGCCGGATTCAAAAAAATGTCTGTGAGCGTTGCCTGTAAGCCGAGTTCTGTAATCGGCGGTCATCTATCTAGATCCATCGTTACCGATGGACTCAAGCGAAATCCTGAGAGCTCGACGGGCCGTCTCAAACGCTCTTTCGTTTCTTGCTCCGAGTGGGGTTTACATCGCGGACGAGTCGCCAGGCCGCGGGTGAGCTCTTACCTCACCTTTCCACCCTTACACGCCTTGCGGCATGCGGTATCTCTCTGTTGCACTTTCCCTGGGGTCGCCCCCGCCGGGCGTTACCCGGCACCCTGCCCTATGGAGCTCGGACTTTCCTCACACCTTGCGGCGCGCGCCCGCCCGGCAGCCTCACAAACGGCTGCATTATAGCACGGAATCCGCATTCTGTCAATCAAAAGCGCAAGCGCTTTGCGCGCCTGCGCCGGATATTCACTTGACCAGAATGATGCGGCCGCAGTTCTCGCACTCCACGTACGGCTGGCCGCTGCGCACCTTGTCCTTGTCCGCGGCGGAGAGCTGCATGTTGCAGCCGCCGCAGCGGTCCTCGCGCAGGCGCGTGATGGGCATAGCCGCATGGCGCTTGATCCCCTTGTACTTTTCAAGCAGCTGCGGGTCGATCCCGCGCGCCTCGGCGGCGACCTTCTTCTTGAGCGCCTCCAGCTTGACGGACGCCTCCTTGAACTCCTCGTCATAGATGACCTTGATGCGGTCAAACTCGGCGCGGGCCTTGGCGGCGCGCACGCGCACCTCGCGCTGCTGGCGGTCGCGGGCCTCGGCATCCTTGCGCAGCTTGGCCAGCTCCGCCTCGTAGCGGGAGATGGTGCCCAGCAGCTTCTGGATGGACGCGATCTGCTTCTTCGCCTCCTCAAGATCCTGCGGGCGGTTCGCCTCAAAGTTCGCCGTCGCCTCGGCCACGGAGCCGTTCAGGCGCGTGATCTCGTCGGCCAGCGCTTCCATGCGGTCGCTCATGATCTCCACATCCGCTTCGATCTTCTTGAGGACGTTCTGCTGTTCCAGCAGGAATTCGCGATGCTTGAGCAGCTCGCGGCGGTTGCTGCTGGCGCGCATCTCCTTCTCATACTGATCCAGCTCCATGTCCACCTGCTGGTACTGCCACAAAAGTTCGTACTGCTGCAAAATAGGGCCCCTCCTTATTCTCAACGCCCAAAGGGATTGCCTTTGGAGCAAAAAACCGTCACATTGTATTTTAACGCATCGCACGCGTTTTGTAAAGCGTTCGCCATCACTTCGCAGGCAGGATTTTCCGTCTCAAAGTGCCCCGCTTCCACGACGCACACGCCCTGATCGACCGCATCCAGCGCGACGTGATGCTTGATTTCGCCCGTGAGAAAACAGTCCGCCCCCAGCGCCCTGGCCTCCCCCAGGCAGCCGCCGCCCGCGCCGGAGCAGCAGCCCAGCACCGCAACCGGCGTGTCCGGCGCGCCATAGGCGCGCACCGCGCCGCCCAGCCGCTGCCCGGCGCGCGCGCAGACCTGCGCAAACGTCATGCCCGCCGGCAGCTCGCCCACGCGCACGCAGCCCTCGCCCCGCACGTTTTCTGCGCCCATGCGCGCCAGCAGCGTGTCGTTCACGCCGCCCGGCGCGCTGTCGAAATTCGTGTGCGCCGCAATGTGCGCGATGCCGCGCTCCGCAAGCGTGAGCATCAGCCGCCCCTCGCGGTCGCCGTCCGTCACGCGGCGGCGCGCCTGCATCATGATCGGATGATGCGTGACGATCGCCTGCGCGCCCAGCGCCTGCGCCTCGCGCACGACGCCCTCGGTCAGATCCAGCGCCGTGAGCACGCGCGTGACAGGCGCGTTCGTCCGGCCCAGCAGCAGACCCACGTTGTCCCATTCCTCCGCCAGCGCGCAGGGTGCAATCTCGCCCACGAGCCGCTCGATCTCGCCTACCGTGCAGGCCTTTTCGCCCATCGCTTCCGCCATCCATGCCACCTCCCGGCTGTTCTCCCGCATGCGCGCCCTCGCCTTTTCGGTCAAAAGGCCCGCCAAATCCGCCATCTCGCGCACGCGCACGCCGCGCTGCCAGCACAGATAGGCCCGCTGCGCCTCGCTTTGCACGCCCTGCGCCGCCGTGCCCAGCAGCGCCTGGCGCGCGTCCGGCATGCGCGCCTCGCCCGCGCGCGCGACCAGAATCGCATACTGCCGCCCCGCCGCGCGCGCAAACGCCTCGCGCTCCACGCGCAGCCCCAGCTCGGCCAGCGCCCGGCGCAGCAGCGGCAAGCCGACGTTTGCCTGCAAAATCAGCCGCGCGCCGCCGATCTTCTCCCTGCCCGCGCGCAGGATGCCCGCGATCGTCTCCGCGCCCATGCCCGCGATGATGATCACGTCGACGGGCCGGTCGATGCCGTCAAGCCCGTCCGCCTCGGTCACGCGCGCGCGGTCCGCGAGGCCGCGCGCGGCGAGCAGGCGGCGCGCCTTCTCCATCGACGGGCCGCTCACATCGCTGGCGATCATGCGCAGGGGCGCGCAGTGCGCGAGCAGGTACGCCGTCATGCGGCCGTGGTCACAGCCGATGTCCGCCGCCCACGGCGCGTCGATCCCCTCCACCGCCTCCAGCGCGAGCGCCGCGATGGCGCTCAGCCGTTCGTCCAGTTGCACCATGTCTTCCTCCTGCGCGGCGCGCATCCTACAGAAAAACGAGGGACTTTCGTCCCTCGGCTCATTCGAGATAGTCCTTGAGCTTCTTGCTGCGGCTGGGATGGCGCAGCTTGCGCAGCGCCTTCGCCTCGATCTGACGGATGCGCTCGCGGGTGACGTTGAACTGCTGGCCGACCTCCTCCAGCGTGCGCTGGCGGCCGTCCTCCAGGCCAAAGCGCAGCGAGAGCACCTTCTTCTCGCGCGGGGTCAGCGTGTCGAGCACGCCCATGAGCTGTTCCTTCATCAGCGTGAAGGACGCGGCCTCGGCGGGCGGCGGCGCGTCGTCGTCCTGGATGAAGTCGCCCAGGTGGGAGTCCTCCTCCTCGCCGATGGGCGTCTCCAGCGAGACGGGTTCCTGCGCGATCTTGATGATCTCGCGCACCTTTTCCACCGTGATGCCCATCGCCTCGGCGATCTCTTCGGGCTGCGGCTCGCGGCCCTTCTCCTGCAGGAGCTGGCGGCTGACGCGGATGAGCTTGTTGATCGTCTCCACCATGTGCACCGGAATGCGGATGGTACGCGCCTGGTCGGCGATGGCGCGGGTGATCGCCTGACGAATCCACCACGTCGCGTAGGTGGAGAACTTGAAGCCCTTGGTGTAGTCAAACTTCTCCACGGCTTTGATCAGGCCCAGATTGCCCTCCTGAATCAGATCCAGGAAGAGCATGCCGCGCCCGACGTAGCGCTTTGCGATGGAGACGACCAGCCGCAGGTTCGCCTCGGCCAGCTTCTTCTTGGCCTCTTCCGCGTCCGGGCCGCCTTCAAGGATCTTCTTGGCGATTTCAATCTCCTCGTCCGCGGTGAGCAGCGGCACCTTGCCGATCTCCTTGAGGTACATCCGCACGGGATCGTCGATGCTGATGCCCTCCGGCACGGACAGGTCGAGCTCCTGCTCTATCGTCTCGGGCACGGCGGAGACGGACTCGTCCTCCGCGCTGCTCACCACGTTGACGCCCTCGGTCTCCAGCGTTTCAAAGACGGCATCGATCGCGTCCGCGCCGATGTCCAGCTCGCTGAGCTTTTGCATTACCTCCTGATAGGAGACCGTCTTTTTCTCGTTGCGCGCGAGATCGACGATCTCCTTTACTTTCTGCTGCGCCTGTTCGCGTGTCAGTGCCATGAGAAGTCATTCCTTTCTTCCGGCCGTCTGTCTTTCCTTCGTCAGTTCCTGTATCTTGAGCAGTGTCCTGCGCCTGTCTTCGCCCTTTTGCTGTGCGAGCGCCTCTTGCAGCGACGCGATCTGCGCCTCGATGCGCTTTTTATGCAGGATGCGCAGGCAGTCGCCCGCCATGCGCAGCAATTCATCCTCGCCTGCGCCGCTGTCCTTCTGCAGGAGCGCCGCCGTGCGCGCGCGCTCCTGTTCATCCTCGATCTCATCCAGGATGGCGCCCGGCGTCATGCCCGCGATGAGCTTCTCCGCCAGCGCCCTGTGGCGCGGGGTGATGAAGTCCTGCGCCGTCACCGTGCCCGGCTCGATCCGCCGCTCCGCCAGCAGCAACAGCAGCTGGCGCTCCGCCGCGTCGGTCTCCGTGTCCACGCCGTCCGCCTTCTCCTCCAGCGGCCGCGCCGCGTAGCGGTACGTCGCGCGCTGTTCCCGGCTGATGAGCTCCGTGCGGCCGATCTGCGCCAGCAGCACGTCGCGCGTGAATCCGGTGCTGATCATCAGCTGATTGACATAGTTGTCCAGTTCGACGGGCTCCTTCACCTTCGCCAGATACCTGGCGCAGGCGATGGCATAGGCCGTGCGTCCCTCCTGCGTGGAGAGGTCGTGCGCCTGGGCCTCCTGTTTCATGCGGTAGCTCGTCGCGTCCATCGGCGTCAGGGTATCCATGGCCTGCGCGCCGTATGCTCGAATGTACTCATCCGGGTCCATGCCGCCCGGAAAATCGAGCACGCGCGCCTTGACGCCCTCCTCATCGAAGATGTCCAGCGCGCGCAGGATCGCCCTCTGCCCGGCGGCGTCGCCGTCGTAGGAGACCCAGATCTCCGGCGCATAGCGCTTGAGCATGCGCGCCTGTTCGATGGTCAGCGCCGTGCCCAGCGTCGCGCACACGCCCGGCACGCCCGCCTGCGTCAGCGCGATTACGTCCATGTAGCCCTCCACGAGGATGACGCGCTTGAGGCCGCGCTGCTTTCTGAGCAGGTTCGCCGCAAACACGCCCAGCCGCTTGTTGAACACAGGCGTATCGCCCGTGTTGAGGTACTTGGGCTTGGCGTCGCCCAGCGCGCGCCCGCCAAAGCCGAGCACGCGGCCGTGCGCATCGATGATCGGGAAGATGGCGCGCTGGCGGAACATGTCGTACACCCGCCCGTCGCGCCGGACCGATATGCCCGCCTGCACGAGCTCCTCGTCCGTAAAGCCCAGTTCGCGCATCGCCAGCGTCGCGCCGTCGCTGCGCGGCGGCGTCGAGCCCAGGCCGAATACGCGGATGATCGAATCGTCCAGCCCGCGCTCATAGAGATACGCGAGCACGTGCGCGTTTTCCTGCTTCCAGAGCTGGCTGTGGAAAAAACGCGCGCACTGCTTGTTGGCCTCCAGCAGCCGCTCCTTCTCGCTGCGGCCGGCCGCGTCCTCGCGCTCGCCGGTCATCTCCGGCAGCGCCATGTGCGCCTGTTCGGCCAGCAGCTTCACCGCGTCCTTGAAATCCAGATGCTCCATCTCCATGACGAAGCTGATGGCGCTGCCGCCGGCGTGGCAGCCGAAGCAATAGTACATCTGGCGCTGGGGATTGACGGAAAAGGACGCCGTCTTCTCGCCGTGAAAGGGGCAAAGGCCCCAGTAGCGCCCGCCCTTTTGGGTCAGGTGCACGTAGCGGGAGACGACCTGCACGATGTCGCTGCGCTCGCGCAGCTCGTCGAGCCACGCCTGTGGAAACCGCAACGCCTTCACCGTCCTCTCCCTTCACAGCCCCTGCGGGCAGAAATACCGTGTACTCTTTTTCGCCGCCGTTTCGCACATTCCTGCAAACGGCCTGCATTTTTTTCGCGCAGTCGGCCGCGCTTTCACCCAATTCCGTCAAAAAACGGCGGAATAAACAGTTTCTGATACGTTTTGATCGCATACGCGTCGGTCATGCAGGCCACGTAATCGCATACGCCGCGCTGCGTGCCCTCGCGATAGACGATCTCCATGTATTCGTTTGGCATCTGCCCCGGATGCGCCATGTAGTAATCGACCAGTTCCCTGATGATGTGGTGCGTCTTCATGCTCTCGTTGTTCGCCCAGTCGCGGGAATAGACGCGCTCGAACATGAACTCGCGCAGCTCCAGCAGCGCGTTCCAGACGTCCGGCTCCATCGCCACCGCGTCTTTGTCCATCGAGTGGCGGATGACGCTGCGGATCATCGCATCCACGCGCTTTCCGTGCGTCTCGCCCACGCAGCGAATGGCGTGGCGCGGCAGGTCTTCCCTGCGCAGCAGGCCCGCGCGGATGGCGTCGTCGATGTCGTGGTTGATGTAGGCGATGCGGTCGGCCAGCCGCACGCAGCAGGCCTCCAGCGTGGCGGGCATGACCTTGCCGGAGTGATGCTCGATGCCGTCGCGCACCTCCCAGGTCAGGTTGAGGCCCTCGCCGTCATGTTCCAGCACCTCCACCACGCGCCGGCTCTGCTCCCGGTGCTCAAAGCCGCCCTCGATGATCTCATCGAGCGCGGCCTCACCCGCGTGGCCGAAGGGCGTATGCCCCAGATCGTGCCCCATGGCGACCGCCTCGGCCAGATCTTCGTTGAGGCGCAGCGCCCGCGCCAGCGTGCGCGCCACCTGCGTGACCTCCAGCGTATGCGTCAGCCGCGTGCGATAGTGATCGCCCTGCGGGGAGAGAAAGACCTGCGTCTTGCCCTTGAGCCGCCGAAACGACTTGCAGTGCAGGATTCTGTCCCGGTCGCGCTGAAACGCCGTGCGCATGTCGTCCGGGGAGACGGGCCGCTCCCGGCCCCTGCTCGCGGTGGACAGCATGGCAAACGGGCTGAGCGTATCGCGCTCCCGCTGCTCAAGCATCTCTCTGATGGTCACACGCGTCCCTCCTCTTCATCGTCCATGGCGTTTAATTCGACACGGATGGACAAAAACCTATCCGCATGGGTAAAAAATTCCCGCTCCCGCGCTTTTTTTGCCGGGAGCGGCACATCACACGCCTGCGTAGTAGTGAAAGAGCAGCAGGTCGCCCTGCGCCACGGTCACGCGCGCCTCGTCCTGCGTGACCACATTGCTCACGCCCAGCGGATAGCCAAAGTCGAGGTCGAAGGACTCCTGCGGATGATAGAAAAAGCCGTGCAGCATCACGCCGCGCGCCTGCCCGGCGGGGATCAGCGACACCGTATTGCCCTTTGCCCCGCGCAGCACGGTCTCCCCGCTCACGCGCACGATGCGCACGCGCGCGTCGAGAATCTCCGCGCTCGCGCCCCGCGCATGCGCGCGCACCAGCAGCATCAGGTTCGCCATCGCGTGATCCATCCGCCCGCCCAGCGCGCCCAGAATCGTGATCGCATCCGCGCCGCGCGCAATCGCCGTGTCCAGCGCGTGCACGCCGTCCGTGTCGTCCTTGCGGCAGGGCAGGCGCTCCACCTGCGTGCGCGCCGCATAGCGCGCAAGCGTCTCCTCGCGCACGGAGTCCATGTCGCCCAGCAGCAGATCCGGCGTCAGCCCCGCCGCGTCAAATGCTTCGAGCCCGCGATCCGCCGCGATGGTCATCTGCGCGCGGCGCGCGCAGCGTTGCAGCAGCGCGGGCTGTGGCGGGTCGCCGCCCAGCACGATCAGCGCGCGCATGCGCATGCCTCCGCCGCCGCGCGCACATCCCGCACGACGCCCGCCGGATCGTCCGCCCGAAACAGCCCCGTGCCCATGACCAGCACGTCCGCGCCCGCCTCAAGCACCCGGCGCGCGTTGCGGCGATTGATGCCGCCGTCCACCGAAAGGCGGATGTCCCGGCCCGTCCGGCGGATCATCTCGCGCAGCACGGGCAGCTTGGCGATGCAGTCCGCGCGCATGGCCTGCCCGCCGAAGCCCGGCTCCACCGTCATCACCAGCACCAGATCGCACAGCGGCAGCAGCGCTTCCACCGCACCGGGCGGCGTGTCGGGCTTGAGCGCCACGCCCGCCTTCACGCCCAGCGCCGCAATCGCGCGCAGCGTGTCCGCCGGTTCGTCCGCAGCCTCGGCGTGCACCGTGATCATGTCCGCGCCCGCCTCGGCATATCGCTTCAGATACCGGCGCGGATATTCGAGCATCAGGTGCACATCCAGAAAGAGCGATGTTTTCCGGCGCATGGCCGCGACAAACTCCGGGCCGTAGCTGATGTTCGGCACAAAGTGCCCGTCCATGTTGTCCAGATGCAGCCACGTCAGCCCCAGCCGTTCCACCAAATCGATCTCTTCGCCCAGGCGAAGCAGATCCGCGCCCAACATGGAAGGAGAGATGACCATCATACGTAGCGTCCTTTCCAGTTCTCTTTCACTTCCGCCAGCAGTTCCCGATAGCGCGCCCAGCGCACGGCGCTCAGCTGTCCCGCGTCCACCGCCGCATGCACGGCGCAGCCCGGCTCCCTGTCGTGCAGGCAGGGCTGAAAGCGGCAGCCGCACGAAAGCGCATTGTACTCCGGGTACAGCTGCGCAAACGCCTGCGGCTCCAGCCCCGGCTCCACCTCCAGCAGGCTGAATCCCGGCGTGTCGAGCACGAGCATGCCATCCGCCTCCATCATCTCCGCGCGGCGCGTCGTGTGCCGCCCGCGCTCGGTCTTGCGGCTCAGGCCGCCGGTCTCCAGATCAAAGCCGAACAGCGCGTTGATCAGCGAGCTCTTGCCCACGGCGCTCTGCCCCGCCAGGCACGTCACCATGCCGCGCATGGCCGCGCGCAGCGCATCGATGCCCTCGCCCGTCACCGCGCTGACCGCAAACACGCGAAGCTGCGTGCCCGCATACTCCGCGCGAATCGCCGCCTCCAGCTCGCCGCCCAGGTCGATCTTGTTGACACAGATCACCGGGGTCATGTTCCCGCGCGTGGCGCGCAGGATCAGCTTGTCGATGAGCAGCATGTCCGGGTGCGGCACGCTGGCCACCACCAGCATGAGCATGTCGCAGTTGGCCACGCTCGGCCGCAGCATCTCGCTCTTTCGGGGCAATATCTCCTCGATCCAGCCGTTGTCCCCCGCCTCGCCGGGGGTAAAGCGCACGCGGTCGCCCACCATGGGCGTGAGCTTCTGATGGCGCAGCTTCTTCTGGGCGCGCAGCGTGTAGCGCAGGCCGTCTTCCGCGCACAGCACGGTGTAAAAGCTGCCGATGCCCCGCATGATCCTTCCTGTCATATCCACCTCGTCATTGCAGCACGGCCGTCGCTTCGCTCTTGAAGCTGCCGTCCAGATACAGCCGCCACGTCATCACGCCGCTCTGCTCGCTGCGCAGCAGCACGTCGAGCTCGATCTCGCCCGGCTCCGTGTGCGTCGCCGCATACATGTCGCTCTCCTTGCCGTCCTCGCCCACCAGCGTCACGCGCACGTTCACGCCCTCGCTGGGCACCTGCACCCTGACCTCGACCGTGGCGGTATACCTGCGCTTGTCGTAATGGCCCACGGTGATCTCCACCAGGCTGCCGGGCAGCACCTCGGCAAAGCGCTCCACGGACTGCGAGAGCACCACGCCGTCGCTGCGCGCGTCCTCCACCGTCTCATAGGTGATCAGCCCGCAGGTCAGGTCGAGGTCTTCGATGCGCGAGAGCGCCTCCTCCTCGCGCTGGCCCACCAATTCGGGCATGACCACACGCCCGCCGGAGACCGTCAGGTTCACCGTGCTGCCGACGCGCGCAATCTCGCCCGTCTCCGGCTCCTGAGCGATGACCGTGCCGGAGAGCTGGCCGCTTGGCGCGAGCGTCACCTCACCGGGCACAAAGCCCTGCGCCAGAATGGCCGCAAACGCGTTCTCCTGCGAGAGCCCCGTAAAGCGCTGCACGGCGATCCTGTCGCTGCCGCGCGAGATGGTCACAAACACCGTCTCTCCGCGATTGATCCGGTCGCCCGCCGCGGGGATCTGCTCGCTGACGAAGCCCTCCATCACGTCGCTGTACGCGTAGGAAAGCTCGATGTTCAGGTCGGAACCGGCGACAAGCCGCTCCGCCGTCGCCGCGTCCACGCCGGTGAGATCCGGCATGCGCGTGTAGACGAACACGGCGCGATACAGCCCCACGCACGCCAGGACGATTGCGCCCACGATGGCCAGCGCCGCCGCGGCATAGGCGGCGCGCATGCGCGCGCTCGCCTTTTTGCGCGCGGCGCTGGCCGCGCGCTTGCGGCTTTGTGCGGTCTTCTGCGTCATGAATTCGCCGTCCGGATGGCGCAGCGCGCGGCGCAGGTCGCGGATCATGCCGTCCGCGCTCTGATAGCGCGCGCGCGGCTCCTTTTCCAACGCCTTTTGCACGATCAGCTCCAGCGCGCGGCACACGTGCGCCTCCTGCGAGACAGGCTTGGGCGTCTCCATCAGGTGCATCATCGCCACGGACACCGCCGTCTCGCCGTCGAAGGGGACGTGGCCGGTGAGCATCTCATAGAGGATGATGCCCACGGAGTACAGGTCGCTGGCGCTGGTGGCGCTCATGCCCTTGGCCTGTTCGGGCGAGAAATAGTGCACAGAGCCCATGACGTTGCCGTCCGAGGAGATCGTCTTGCTGTCGGCCAGCCCGGCGATGCCAAAGTCGCCGATCTTCACCTGCCCGCTGCGGGTGATCATCACGTTCTGCGGCTTGACGTCGCGATGGATGATGCCGCGCTGATGCGCGTGCGAGAGCGCAGCGAGGATGCCCAGCGCACAGTGCACCGCCGTGTCCTGATCCATCCGCCCGTTTTCCGCGATGGCCTCCTTGAGCGTCTGCCCGTCGACGTACTCCAGCGCGATGTAGGACACGCCGCCGGCCACGCCCGAATCGATCGAATTGACGACGTTGGGGTGGTTGAGCTTGCGGTTGACCGCCGCCTCGCGCTTGAAGCGCTCCTTGTATTCCGGATCCTCTTCGTATTCCTCGCGCAGCACCTTGAGCGCCACCGTCTGGTGGTTCTTGAGGTCAAACGCGCGATAGACGATCGCCATGCCGCCGCGCCCGATGACGTCCTCCACGCGGAACCGGCGGCCGACGATCTTGCCAATCAGTCTCGATTCCACGGTTTTTCCTCCTCGTCGCGCCAGAGAATCAGCGTCACGTTGTCGCGTCCGCCGGCTGCCAGCGCCTGCTTCATCAGGCTGTCCGCCATCGCCTCCAGCGTCTCCTCGCCGCCCAGCGTGCGGGCGATCTCCTCGTCCTCCACCATGGCGCACAGGCCGTCGCTGCACAGCAGCCACAGGTCGCCCGATTTCCTGTCGGCGGCGAGCAGATCGGGCGCGTTGTCGCCCTGCGTGCCGAGCGCGCGGGTGATGACGTTGCGCCGCGGATGGCGGCGCGCCTCCTGCGGCGTGATGATGTGCGCGCGCACGAGCTCCTCCACCAGCGAATGATCCTGCGTGATCTGCTCAAGCCCGCCGTCGCGGAAGCGATAGATGCGGCTGTCGCCCACGTGCGCGATGTACATGTAATGCCCGCCGCGCCACATCGCCGAGAGCGTCGTGCCCATGCCCGCGCACGCCGGGTTCGCCTGCGCGTGCGCCGCAATCGCCGCATGCGCCTGTTCAACCGCCTCGCGCATGACGGCGATGCTCGCCACATCGTGCGACTCTGCCATGCGCCTGACGGCGTCGATCGCCATGGCGCTGGCCACCTCGCCCGCCAGATGCCCGCCCATGCCGTCGGCCACGGCAAACACGCCGCGCTGCTCGTCAAACCAGGCGGCGTCTTCATTGCGCTTGCGCACCTTGCCGGTGTCCGTTCTCAGCGTTGCCGTCACGTTTGTTCTCCTTTCACGGTTTGCCCATGTATCGCCTGCGGAGCTGGCCGCACGCGCCCTCGATGTCGTCGCCCATCTCCCGGCGGCGGGTCACGGAGATGTTCCGGCGCTCCAGCGCATGCCTGAACGCCTCCACCTCGCGCTCGCTCACGCCCGTCAGGCCGCGTTCCGGCACGGCGTTGAGCGGAATCAGGTTCACATGGCACTGCATGCCGCGCAGCCTGCCCGAAAGCTCGTCCGCCTGTGCGGTCGAAGCGTTCACGCCGTGCACCAGCGCGTATTCAAAGATCACGCGCCGGCCCGTCTGCTCGATGTAATAGCGGCAGGCGTCAAGCACCTCGTCCATGGCGTAGGCGTTGGCCACGGGCATGAGCTGCCGGCGCACCTCGTCGTTGGGCGCATGCAGCGAGAGCGAGAGCGTGACCGGCAGGTCTTCCTCGGCGAAGCGGCGCATCTGCGGCACGAGGCCGCACGTGGAGAGCGACACGCTGCGCATGCCGATGCACAGCCCGCCCTCCATGCGCAGGATGCGCAGGAAGCGCACGACGTTGTCGTAGTTGTCAAACGGCTCGCCGCTGCCCATGAGCACGACGTTGCCGACCTTCTGCCCCTCGCCCTGCGCGCGCAGGATGCCGTTGGCGCAGACGATCTGTCCGAGCATCTCCGCCGCCGTCAGGCTGCGCGCGCAGCCGTCGAGCGTGGAGGCGCAGAAGCGGCAGCCCATGCGGCAGCCGACCTGCGTGGACAGGCACAGCGTGTTGCCGTACTTATAGCGCATGAGCACGCCCTCGATCACGTGGTCGTCCGGCAGGCGGTAGAGCAGCTTGAGCGTGCCGTCGAGCTTTGACTGCACCGTCTCGATGACGGTGACGGGGTTGTCGATGCAGCGCTCTCCAAGCTGCTCGCGCAGCGCCTTGGGCAGGTTGCTCATCTCGCCGAAGGGCACGCCCTGATGCAGCCAGCCAAACACCTGCTTCGCCCGGAAGGCAGGCTGACCGAACGCCTTCAAATACGCCGCCAGCTCTTCGGGCGTCATGCTCAGCAGCTGCGTTCTTTCCATTGCGTTTTTCATACGCTTATGCCTTCGCCCGGCGCATGCGGCAGATGAAGAATCCGTCCGTGCCGTCGCGGTGCGCAAAGAGCTGAAGACCGGTTGCCGTCTCATGCGCGGCCAGCGCTTCGGGCAGCTGCGCCGCCATCGGCATCACCTCGTATTCCGGATGGCGCGCGAGGAACGATTCGATCTGCTGCGCGTTCTCCTGCGGGAGCACCGAGCAGGTGGAATACACCAGCGTGCCGCCCACCTTGACCATCGGCGCGACGGCGTCGAGGATATCCGCCTGCGTGCGGCACAGCGCCGCGACGCCCTCGCGGCTGAAGCGGTATTTGACGTCCGGCTTTTCCAGCATCACGCCCGTGCCGGAGCACGGCGCGTCGATGAGCGCCGCATCCAGCGTCATCGCCATGTCCGGGCGCGGCGCGGAGGCATCCTTGACCGCCGGGCGGACGTTTTCCAGCTTGAGGCGGTTCGCCGTGCCGCGGATGAGCTCCACGCGGTGCGCGTGCGTGTCCCACGCGAATACGCGGCCCGTGTCGTGCATCATTTCGCTGAGCACCGCCGTCTTGCCGCCCGGCGCGGCGCAGGCGTCGAGCACCGTCTGGCCCGGCGCGGCGAGCGTCATGCGCGCGGCGAGCACGGAGCTCTCGCCCTGAATGGTGAACAGGCCGTTCTGGAAGGCGCGCATGCGGGTCATGTCCCCGGCGTTTTGCACCTTGTACGTGCCGGGCACGATGCCCGGACGGAAGGTCAGCCCCTCGTCTGCAAAGAGCGCGCGCAGCCGCGCGTCGTCGCAGCGCAGGTAGTTGACGCGCACGGTGATGTCCCGCTCCTTCGGGCGATAGCGCAGCATTTCCAGCGCCTCGTGCTCGCCGTAGGCCTCGATGAGCAGCTCGCACAGCGCCTTCGGCGCGGAGTACATGACGGACAGATACGCCGCCGCGCCGTCCTGCACCTTCGGCCAGACGACATCCTCGCGGCCGCGAATCATGCTGCGCAGCACGGCGTTGACCAGACCCGTGAAGCCCTCAAAGCCCATCGCGCGCGTCAGCGTGACGGACTCGTCCACCGCCGCCATGTCCGGCACGCGGTCCATATCAAACAGCTGATACGCGCCCATGCGCAGGATTTCGCGCACGACCGGCTCGATCTCCTTCTCGCCCGTGAGGAACTGGTCGATGCGCCAGTCGAGCGTGATGCGGTTTTCCAGCGTGCCGTAGACCAGCTGCGTCACGAACGCGCGGTCGCGCCGGTCAAAGTTCGCCTGCGCCAGCCGCTTGTCGAGCGCCAGGGATGCGTAGGCGTCCGAGCGGCTCACGTCCAGCAGCGTCTCCAGCGCCACGCGGCGCGGCGCCAGGTTCATGGGCTTTTCCGCGCGCGGCGGGTGCGCCATCGCATGGCCGTGGCGCGGGGGAAGCGGCTTCTTGCCGCCGTACGCTGGACGGCCCTCGTGCGGATGGAACGCGCGCTTCTCGCCGCCCTGCGCCGCTTCCGGACGCGGCCCAAACGACTTCTTCACGCCGGAGACCGGCTTCTCGCCGCGCGGCGTCAACGTCCGCTTCTCCCCTGGCGCAAAGTCCTTCTTCGCGCCGTAGGCGTGCCTGTCCCCGCGCGCAAACTCCTTCTTTGCGCCGTAGGCGGGCTTGTCCCCGCGCTTGTCGCCGCGGCCGCCAAAGCCGCGCTTGCCCTCCATCTTTCTGCCGCCGCGGAATCCGCCGTCACGGCCTCTGTTATCCGTCATCTCTTACGCCTTTCCCAGGCAGACGCCTGTGTTCATCGCGTGCCCGCGCAGGTAGTCCCTTGCGTTCATGCGCTTTGCGCCGGGCATCTGAATCTGTGTGATCTCCACGTCGCAGTCGCCGCAGGAGACGACCAGACCGCGCCTTTCATCCGCGCACACGATCCCGCCGGGCTCCTTCGTGGGCGCGTTCGCGCAGGCCGCCACCTCGAAGACCTTGATCGTCTGCGCGCCGCCCTCCGCCGGCATCGTCGTGAACGCGCCCGGCCACGGCGTCGTGCCGCGCACCAGCGCGTCGATCTCCCGCGCGCCCTTCGTCCAGTCGATGCGGCCCAGCTCCTTGTCCATCTTCGGCTCGTAGGTCGCCGCCGCATGATCCTGCGGCACGCGCACGAGCGTGCCCGCCTCCAGCGCGCGCAGCGTCCTGATGAGCAGATGCGCGCCCAGCACGGCCAGCCGGTCGCTCAGCTCGCCCGCGGTCTCCCGCGCGCCGATGGGCGTTTGTTCCATGAGCAGGATGTCGCCCGTGTCCATGCCCTTGTCGGTGAACATGGTCGTCACGCCCGTCACGCCGTCGCCCATGATCACGCTCCAGTTGATCGGGGCGCTGCCGCGGTGCCGGGGCAGCAGAGAGGAATGGACGTTGATGGTGCCCAGCGGCGGGATGTCCAGAATTTCCTGCGAAAGCAGCTGGCCAAAGGCCGCCGTCACGCACAGGTCGGGCGCCAGCGCGCGCAGCGCCGAAACGCCGTCCTCACGCTTGATGCGTTCCGGCTGAAAGACCGGGATGTTCGCCGCCAGGGCGGCCTCCTTGACCGGGCAGGCGGCCAGCTTGTGGCCGCGCCCCTTCGGTCGATCCGGCTGGCAGAAGACGCCCACGACCTCATAGCCGTTTTCAAGCAGCGCCTTCAGCGACGGCACGGCGAAATCCGGCGTGCCCATGAATACGATTCTCACGCTTCGCTCTCCCCGTCTTCCTCTTCCTCGTCCTCGGCAAAGATCTCCCTGTACATCTTGTCGACGTACAGGCAGCCGTCCAGATGATCCGTCTCGTGCATGATGCAGCGGGCGAGCAGGTCTTCCGCCTCGATCTCATACCACTCGCCGTTGCGGTCCTGAAACCGCGCGCGCACGCGCTGCGGCCGCTTGACCATGCCGCGCCTTCCGGGCACGGAGAGGCAGCCCTCCGGGCCGTCCTGCTCGCCCTCGGTCTCAAGGATCTCCGGGTTGACCATCTCGATGAGCCCGTCGCCGCAGTCCATCACGACCGCCCGGCGCAGCACCGCCACCTGCGGCGCGGCCAGGCCGCAGCCGTTCTCGTGGTACATGGTTTCCGCCATGTCGTCCAGCAGCCTGTGCAGCCTCTCGTCAAACTTCTCCACGGGACGGCTCTTCTTGCGCAGCAGCTCGTCCTCGATATACACCATCTTGCGAAGCGCCATGTTCTTTCTCTCTCCTTTATGCAGGAGCGCGGTCGCGCGCCCCGTTCACCATCGGGCAGAATTCCCCATCATTGGATTCATTATAAAACAATTTCACGCAAAATGGAAGCGGCAAATGCGCGCAAAAAACGGCGCGTCTGCGCCGTCAGTTTTCCCGCGCGTCAAGCGCCTTTTCCAGCAGCACGAGCGATACGCCTGCGATGCCGTTGAACGTCGTGGGCACGATGCCGGCCTCGCGATAGCCCAGATTCGCGTACATCGTCCGGGCGCGCGCATTGCGCGCGTTCGTGTCCATGCGCAGCACCTTACAGCCGTGCTTTCCGGCGTAGTCCTCGTAAAACGCGACGAACGCGCGGCCATATCCCCTGCGCGCCGCGCGCGGCGAGATGACCAGCGTGTGGAGCACCATGACCTCGCTTTCGCGCGCGTCGTAGCGCCAGGGCGCGCGCTCGTAGCCGTCGCACTGCGCCTGATTGATGATCGCCGCGCCGAAGATCTCCTCCCCCTCCGTCAGCACGAACAGGTCGCCCCGCGCGAGCGCGTCCTGCGCCGTGCGCCGCGTGGGATACACGCCGCGCGCCCAGCCGATGCACGCCTGCCCCGCCGCCTCTTCGTCATGCAATTCCTCGTAGATCGCCGCGACGCCCGCCACGTCCGCCTGCGCCGCCTTCCTGATCTCCATGCGCATCGCTCCTTTTTCTGCTCGCTCGTCTCCACGCGGCACAAGGGCATAAAATGAATGTCACAACTATCTGTTCGTCTATGGGAACATATCGACGGCAGTTTGGCGGCTTATGGAAATAGATCTACAAGTTGTCCTCTCCAAATAGCTTGCCATAAAAGAACTGTTCCTGGAACGCAATATCACCTAAAATTCTATCTTCTGCAATATCTGCTCCATCCAGGGAAACAATCCATTTATCCTTCGTATCATTGAATCGGTGGAACACCTTTATTACTTTTCCCTTAAATTCATTGAGTGGTTCATCTGTTCCAAATATATACACGTCCTGCTCAAAACCGTCTGTCGCCATGACCCCTTCCACATAACCGTAGTTTATAGGATATATCATTTCCCTATGTCCCGGATGATGTGAACCTGAAGGTCGGTCCACCTTGCCCGAAACTGTTTTCCCGATAATATTGCTATAATCAGGCGCGTCATCATTGAATGCACAGAAAAAGTAATCAAGTGTATCAACCATTCTTCCGCTATCGTACAGTCTCTTGATATCATCAGCAGCCATCCATCTGCAATCTTTCACTTCGTCTGTTGTGGCCTTTTCAATTTGCAATTCTCCATCATATTCAAACAGCCAGACATCAAGAATATCCCGAAATATTTTTCCGTCTATCACATTTCTGATTTTAGAAAAAACTTTTTTCCCATGAGAAGGCTGAAGGGCAATTCCCACTTCTTCCTTTGCCTCTCTGATTGCACCGTCAATGCTTTCTTCTCCTTTTAGCACCGAACCGCCAACACATTCCCACATCAAAGGAAACGTCGGGCGATTCGCCGATCTCTGTGATATTAAGTATTCTCCTTTTTGATTTCGTATCCACACATGAACAACCAGATGATAATATCCCTCCGGGATTTTCTCTCCTCTGATATGCTCTTTTCCCGTTTTTTCTCGATGCTTTGTATACAAATCCCAGATTTCCATTGTATAACGCCTCATCTCCAAATGGAAATTCTCATTCTCCTGACATCAACACCACCGTCTCGACATGCCCGCCTTTGATGTGCGCCGGTTTCTGCGCTCTATTCACATCATGCTGCCCGGATTGACCTGACAGACGCACGCGCAGCCCGTCCACGGCGCCTGCGCGATCTCGCTCATCTTGCCCACGGCCTCCTGACAGACGGCCTTGTCCACGATCTTGAGCACCGTCTGACAGCGGAATTTGCCCTTGATGCGCGCCACCGGGCAGGGCATCGCCCGCAGGGAGACGATGTACTTGCGCAGGTAGGCGCGCCGCTCGAAGAATGCCTCCATCTGGCGCAGTGCGCTGTCGGCGGCGGCCTGCGCGTCCTGCTCGCGCGCCGCCTCAAAGAGCAGCCGCGCGATGAGCGTGTAGGGCGGATAGAGCGCGCGCTTGCGGCGGCACATCTCCGCCTCGTAAAAGGCGCGGTAATCCTGCCGGCTGGCCGCCTCGATCGCGTAGTGATCCGGGTCGTACGTCTGCAAGAACACCTCGCCGGGCACCTGCGCGCGCCCGGCGCGCCCGGCCACCTGCGTGAGCAGCTGGAACGTGCGCTCGGCAGCGCGGTAGTCCGGCAGGTTGAGCATCGCGTCGGCGGCGACGATGCCCACCATCGTCACGTTCGGGAAGTCAAGCCCCTTGGCGATCATCTGCGTGCCGATGAGCACGCGCGCCTCGCCCCGGCGAAACTGCGCGAGCAGCCGTTCGTGCGCGTCCTTGGCGCGCGTGGTGTCGTTGTCCATGCGCACCATCGGCACGTCCGGGAAGAAGCGCCGCGCCGCCTCCTCCACACGCTGCGTGCCCGTGCCGAAGTACTTGATGTACGGGCTGGCACACTGCGGGCAGACCGTCGGCACCGGCCGCTCCTGCCCGCAGTAGTGGCAGCGCAGCACGTTCTGCGCGCTGTGATATGTCATCGAGACGTCGCACTGCGTGCACGTGGCCACGTAGCCGCAGCTTCGGCAGGAGACGAACGTCGAATATCCCCGGCGGTTGACGAAGAGAATCGCCTGCCCGCCGCTGTCCAGACACCGCTTGAGCCCGTCGAGCAGCGCGCCGGAAAAGACCGAGCGGTTGCCCTGGGCAAGCTCCTTTCGCATGTCCACCACGTGCACGGCGGGCAGCGGCCTGTCGTTGACGCGCCGGGGCATCTCCAGCATCGTGAGATCGCCCCGCCCGCACAGCGCAAACGTGCGCATGCTCGGCGTGGCGCTGGCCAGCAGCAGCACGGCCCCCTCGCCCTCGCAGCGCATGCGCGCCAGCTCGCGCGCGTCGTAGCGCGGCGTGTTGTCGGCGATGTAGCTCTGCTCGTGCTCCTCGTCGATGATGATCAGGCCGACGTTTTCAAGCGGCGCGAAGATCGCCGAGCGCGCGCCGATGACCACGCGCACGCCGCCCCGGCGGATGCGCCGCCACTCGTCGTAGCGCTCGCCCGGAGACAGGCGCGAGTGGAGCACGGCGGCGTCCTCGCCAAAGCGCGAGCGAAACCACATGACCATCTGCGGCGTGAGCGCGATCTCCGGCACGAGCACGATGGCCGTCCGGCCCAGCTGTGCGGCGCGGCGCACGGCGCGGATGAACACCTCCGTCTTGCCGCTGCCCGTCACGCCGTAGAGCAGAAACGCGCCCCTGCCCGCCTCGATCGCGGGCAGCAGCGTGTCAAGCGCCTCCTGCTGCCGGCGGGTGAGCTGCGGGTCCTCCGCCGCCAGGCGCTCCATCGCGCCGTAGGGGCTGCGCAGCACCTCCCGCTTCTCCAGCCGCACAAAGCCCATGTCATCGAGCGCCTTGAGCGCCGGCCTGCAGTCGCCCAGCTTCTCTCGAATCGTCTCCACGGGCAGCTCGCCGCCCTCGCTTGCCATGAGCAGCTCAAGCGCGGCGGCGCGCCTGGGCGCGCGCTTCTGGGCGGCGAGCACCTGCGCGCGCACGGCGGGATCGATCGTCAGCACGGCGACCTCGCGCGTCTTTTCCGCGATGCGCTCGCCGCGCATCTGTGCGGGATACATCAGGCGAAGCGCCTGCGCCAGCGTGCAAAAGGATGTCGCCTTGATCTTCATGGCCAGATCGAGCAGCGCGGGCAGCACGGCGGGATAGTCCTCCAGCGCGTCGGTCACGTCCCGCACGCGTTCGGGCGGCAGGTCGCAGTCCTGCGCCATCTCCACGACGATGCCCTCCACGCGCCGCTGCCGGCCAAACGGCACGTGCACGCGCATGCCGGGGCACAGCGCCAGGCCCTCCGGCACGCGATAGGTGAACACGCGGTCGACATCCTCGTGCGCGATGTCCACGATCACCTGACAATACGCCACGCGCGCCGCCTCCCTTTCCTGCATCCGTCTTTTCGTCCGTCCATTATAGCGTGAACGCCGCCCGCTTTCAAGCCCGCGCCGCCCGCACGCGCAGCGCGCCCGCCGCCCGCGCGATCAGCCGCACGGCGTCCGCTTCGGGCGAGAGCCAGTCCATCGCCCACGCATCCGGCAAGAGCACCGGCATCCTGTCGTGAATGTGCGCAATCTCCTCGTCCGCCGCGCGCGTGAGGATCGTGAACGCCGCGAGCGGTTCGCCCGGCTCAAAGCGGTACAGGCCCGCCATGTAGAACATGGGCTGCGCCGGGGCAAACGCGTAGCGTGCCCGGCTCCCGGCCTGCCACTCGAAATACCGCGAGGCGGGCACCAGACAGCGCCGCGCGCCCAGCGCGTCGCGGAACATCGGGCGCGTCGCTGCCGTCTCGCTGCGCGCGTTGATCACGGGCCGCCTGCCCGCGCTCGCAAAACCCCATCGCATCAAAAACGGCCTGCACCGCTGCGCCCGGCTGCGCGCGATGACCGGCGCGACGTCCGTCGGGCGGATCTCGCCGGGGCGAAAGGCGACCTGTCCGCGATTGAGCGTCTCGATCAGCGCCTCAAAGCCTTCGAGCGAATCGTCGATCTCGTATCGTCCGCACATGCGCATGCCCCTCTCACAGCGACAATCGTTCCATCGCCCACGCGCGCGCCGCCTTGACCGCCGTGGGCAGCGGCAGCGCGGCGAGCTCCTCGCGCGTGACCCAGCGCCCCTCCGGCACGTCTGCCCGCACCTCGGCGACCAGCGCGTGCACGTCCATCTCCCAGATCAGGTGCGTGAACACGTGGCGCGCATGCCCGATCTTCCCGTCGTAGGCCACGCGCAGGCCATGCGCCTCCAGCGCCGCGCACAGCGCCGCCGGGTCGTCCTCCTGCGGCACGTCCGGGAAGACGAACAGCCCGTGCAGCAGCTTCTCCGCCCGCCGCACGATCAGCACGCGCCCGCCGCAGAACACCAGCAGCACCGCGCGGTTCTCCACGCGCTGCGCCTTTCGTTTCGCCCTGCGCGGCAATTCCTGCGCGATGCCGCGCGCAAACCCCAGGCAGCCCTCGCGCACGGGGCACAGCAGGCAGGACGGGTTTTTCGGCGTGCACATCGTCGCGCCCATCTCCATCATCGCGTTGGCGAACGCGCCGGGCCGCTCGCGCGGCACCAGCGCCTGCACGCGCGCGGCGATGCTGCGCCGCACGGCGGGCGTGCCCACCGTCTCCTCCCGCGCGTCGTAGCGGCAGATCACGCGCTCCACGTTGCCGTCCACCGCCGCCGCCGGGATGCCAAAGGCGATCGACGCGATCGCGCCCGCCGTGTAATCGCCGATGCCCGGCAGCGCGCGCAGCTTGCCGACGTCCGCCGGGAGCCGCCCCTCATAATCGGAAACGATCGCCTGCGCCGCCCGTTGCAGGGCGCGCGCCCGTGCGTAATACCCCAGCCCTTCCCAGCTCTTGAGCAATTCCTCCTGCGGCGCCTCGGCCAGCGCCTGCACCGTCGGATAGCGCGCAAGAAAGCGCTCATAATAGGAAACCACCGTCTCCGCGCGCGTCTGCTGGAGCATGATCTCCGACACCCAGATGCGATACGGGTCGCGCGTGCGCCGCCAGGGCAGGTCGCGGTGGCCCTGATCATACCATTGCAGGATGGCCTGCGTAAAGTTTTCGCGGTTCATACATCTCCTCCACGCAGCGATTGTACCACGAAAACGACGTTTGCGCCATCCAAATCGACAATCCAAAAGAAATCCGAAGAAAATCGGCGTTTCAGCTTGTTTTCGCGCATTATTTTGGAAAAATCCGTCCAAATTACTTATCGGGTAAAAATTTGGATATTTTTACGTCTTGCCTGAATTCCGTATCTCGCGTATAGTATATCTTGCTTTTAGCACTCGACTCAAGTGAGTGCTAACAATCCAGGATATAACCTGAAGGAGGTCTAATACGATGAGTCTCAAACCCCTGTTCGACCGCGTCGTCATCAAGGATGCGGAGATGGAAGAAACCACCAAGGGCGGCCTGATCCTCACGTCCGGCGCGAAGGAGAAGCCGCAGTATGCGTACGTCGTGGCCGTGGGCCCCGGCGGCGTCGTGGACGGCAAGGACATCACCATGCAGGTGAAGGAAGGCCAGAAGGTCGTCTATTCCAAGTACGCCGGCACGGAGATCAAGATCGACGGCGAGGAGTACAAGATCGTCCGTCAGAGCGACATCCTGGCCATCGTCGAGTAAAAGGGCGCGCCCGGGCATACGGGCCGTGAACGAATCGTTTGGAGGAATGTATTATGGCTAAGCAGATCATCTTCGGCGAAGAGGCGCGCCGCTCTCTGGAGCGCGGCATCAACGCCCTTGCGGATACCGTCAAGATCACCCTGGGCCCGAAGGGCCGCAACGTCGTGCTCGACAAGAAGTACGGCGCGCCGCTCATCACCAACGACGGTGTGACCATCGCCAAGGAAATCGAGCTGGAGAACGCCTTTGAGAACATGGGCGCGCAGCTGGTGAAGGAAGTCGCCACCAAGACCAACGACGTCGCGGGCGACGGCACCACCACCGCCACCCTGCTGGCGCAGGCCATCATCCGCGAGGGCCTCAAGAACGTGGCCGCCGGCGCGAACCCGATGATCCTGCGCAGCGGCATCGAGGCGGCCACCGCCGCCGCCGTGGACGGCCTCAAGGAGATGAGCGTCCCGGTGCAGGACAATCAGGCCATCGAGAACGTCGCCGCCAACTCCGCCGCGGATACGACCATCGGCAAGCTGGTCGCCGAGGCGATGGAGAAGGTCGGCAAGGACGGCGTCATCACCGTGGAAGAGAGCAAGACCATGCAGACCAACCTCTCCCTGGTGGAAGGCATGCAGTTTGACCGCGGCTACGTCTCCGCCTACATGGCCACCGACATGGACAAGATGGAGGCCGTGCTCGACAACCCGTACATCCTGATCACCGACAAGAAGATCTCCAACATTCAGGAGATTCTGCCGCTGCTCGAACAGGTCGTGCAGGCCGGCCGCAAGATGCTCATCATCGCCGAGGACGTCGAGGGCGAGGCCATGGCGACGCTGGTGGTCAACAAGCTGCGCGGCACGTTCACCTGCGTCGCCGTCAAGGCGCCGGGCTTCGGCGACCGCCGCAAGGCCATGCTGCAGGATATCGCCATCCTGACCGGCGGCCAGGTCATCACCGAGGAGCTGGGCTATGAGCTCAAGACCGCGACCATCGACATGCTGGGCACCGCCCGTCAGGTCAAGGTCGACAAGGACAAAACCGTGATCGTCGAGGGCGCGGGCAACCCGGCGGACATCGCCGCGCGCGTCGCCTCCATCCGCACGCAGATCGGCGAGACCACGTCCGACTACGACCGCGAGAAGCTGCAGGAGCGCCTGGCGAAGCTGGCCGGCGGCGTGGCCGTCATCCAGGTCGGCGCGGCGACCGAGGTCGAGATGAAGGAGCGCAAGCTGCGCATTGAGGACGCGCTCGCCGCGACCCGCGCCGCCGTGGAAGAGGGCATCGTGCCGGGCGGCGGCACCGCGCTGCTGGGCGTGCTGTCCAACGTGCAGGCCATCCTGCCCAAGTTCACCGGCGACGCCAAGACCGGCGTGCAGATCGTGCTGCGCGCGCTGGAGGAGCCGGTTCGCCAGATCGCCACGAACGCGGGCGTCGAGGGCTCCGTGGTCGTCGAGAAGATCAAGCGCGCCAAGAAGCCGGGCTTCGGCTACGACGCCTACAACGACAAGTACGTCGACATGGTCGAGGCGGGCATCATCGACCCGACCAAGGTCACCCGCAGCGCGCTGCAGAACGCCGCTTCCGTGGCTGCGACCGTGCTGACCACCGAGTCCCTCGTGGCCGACATCCCGGAGAAGAATCCGGCGCCGGCCCCGGGCGCCGACGCGGGCATGGGCGGCATGTACTAATCCGCAGAATATAAGCATACAGGGCCGACACTCCACTGTGGGGTGTCGGCCTGTTTTGTGTAATGCTGCAAACGTGCAGGCGATTTAATCATTAGACTAAATCAGCCAGATTGCCTCAACTGAGAATACTTTGCGTCCTTTTGTCAATTCCTTTGACTGGACAATAAAGCACTCTTCAATGCACTACTGCACTTGACTGAATCATTCAAGATACAATAAGAGACGCCGGAGCGCTCCGACGTCTCTTGAATCGATGCGGTTTTATTCCCAAGCCGTGCTCAGTACAGCTTCGCGCCGGCGGGAATGCGGTCGTCCACCATCAGCAGGTGAAGCTTCTCCTCCCCCGCCTCATGATGAACGGCGGAGATGAGCATGCCGCAGGATTCGATGCCCATCATCGGGCGCGGCGGCAGGTTGGTGATGGCGATGCAGGTCTTGCCCACCAGCGTTTCCGGCTCGTAGTACTCGTGGATGCCGCTGAGGATCACGCGATCCGTGCCGGTGCCGTCGTCGAGCACAAACTTGAGCAGCTTCTTGCTCTTCTTGACGGCCTCGCACGCCTTCACCTTCACGGCGCGGAAGTCGGACTTGGAAAACGTCTCAAAATCCACGAAGTCGGCGAACAACGGCTCGATCTCCACCTTGGAGAAATCGATCTCTTCCGCCTTCTCTTCCGGATTTCCTTCCGTCTTCGCCTCGGCCTTGACCTCCGCCTTCGCCAGAGGCTGCGCCTTGGGCGCATCCAGCGGCTTCATCGTGGGGAAGAGCAGCACGTCGCGGATGGACGCGCTGTCGGTCAGCAGCATCACCAGACGGTCGACGCCAAAGCCCAGGCCGCCCGTCGGCGGCATGCCGTATTCCAGCGCGGCGACGAAGTCCTCGTCGATGTCCGCGTGGCCGCCCTGCGCGCGCTTGGCCGCAGCCTGACGCTCGAAGCGGGCGCGCTGGTCGATCGGGTCGTTGAGTTCGGAGAAGGCGTTGCCCGCCTCCATGCAGTTGATGAAGAACTCGAAGCGTTCGGTCATGTCCGGCTCATCCGCCTTGCGCTTGGCCAGCGGGGAGATGGCGACCGGGTAATCCATGATGAACGTCGGCTGCACGAGGTGCGCCTCGACGAACTCCTCAAAGCACGCCTCCAGGCACTCGCCCTTGACGGCGCTCGCCTCCACGTGCACGCCGCGCGCCGCGCATTCGGCGCGGGCCTGCTCGTCGTCCGCCCAGGCGTAGTAGTCGATGCCGGCGTACTTCTTGACGGCCTCGGCCATCGTCATGCGCGTCCACGGGCCGCTCATGTCGATCTCCTTGCCCTGATACCGGATCTTGAGCGTGCCGCAGACCTTCTGCGTCACGTAGATGTACATCTCCTCCACCAGATCCATGATCTCGCGGTAGTCGGCGTACGCCTGATACAGCTCGATGGTGGTGAACTCCGGGTTGTGGCGGGTGTCCATGCCCTCGTTGCGGAAGATGCGGCCGACCTCGTAGACCTTCTCAAAGCCGCCCACGATCAGGCGCTTGAGGTAGAGCTCCGTCTCGATGCGCAGGTACATGGGGATGTCCAGCGCGTTGTGATGGGTGACGAAGGAGCGGGAGTTCGCGCCGATCTCGATCGTCTGGAGCACCGGCGTGTCCACCTCCAGGAAGCCGCGCGCATCCAGGAACTCGCGCAGCGCCTTGAGGATCTGGCTGCGCTTGATGAACGTGTCCTTGACCTCCGGGTTGACGATGGTGTCCACGTATCGCTGGCGGTAGCGGATATCCTGATCCTTGAGGCCGTTCCACTTCTCCGGCAGCACGCGCAGCGACTTGGTCAACAGCACGAGCTCCCTGGCGTGCACGGAGATTTCGCCGGTCTTCGTGCGGAAGACCGTGCCGCGGACGCCGATGATGTCGCCGATGTCCATGGTCTTGAAATCCGCATAGACCGCTTCGCCCACGTCCTCGCGGCGGATGTACGCCTGAATCTTGCCCGCGCCGTCGAGCAGATGCACGAACGACGCCTTGCCCATGATGCGGCGGGCGACGATGCGCCCGGCGATGGCGACCTCCTGATTTTCCAGCGTGTCGAAGTTGCTCAGGATCTGCGCGGAGTCATGGGTGCGGTCATAGCGGGTGATCGCATAGGGATCGCGGCCCTCCTGCTGATAGCGGGCCAGCTTGGCGCGGCGGATCTGCTCCTGTTCGGACAGATCCGGCGCCGTCATCATGATCTCTTCTGCCACGTTGATTCCTCTTTCTTCCTCTGCCTCGTTGCTTACAGCGCGATATCCACCACGCGCAGGCGGCGCACGCCGCCCGGCGTCACGGCCGAGACCGTCTCGCCCACGTGCGCGCCGATGAGCGCCGCGCCGACCGGAGACTCGTTGGAGAGCTTGCCGTTGACCGGATCGGACTCGGAGGTGCCCACGATGGTGTAGACCTCCTCTTCCCCGTCCTCATCGTCCACATCGATGAGGGTCACGCGGGTGCCGAAGTTCACGGCGTCCGTGTTGATCTTGCTCTCGTCCACGACGACCGCGTTCTCGATCATCGCCTTGAGCTCGTTGATGCGCTGCTCCAGCGCCGCCTGATCGTTCTTGGCCGCGTCGTATTCCGCGTTCTCGCTCAGGTCGCCGTAGGAGATGGCCACCTTGAGCTGCTCCGCAATGCGCATCTTCTCCGTCGTCTCTTTGTATTCCAGCTCTTCCTTCATCTTTTGAAGGCCCTCGCGGGTCACGACAAGCCGTCTGTTATCCGTCATTGCAATTCTCTCCTTTTCACACGCTGCGCGTTATACGCAGAAAAGCCGGCTGGCCGAAGCCATCACCGGTCATCATGTACCATATCCTAGGATTATACGCCAAATGCGCCTTTTTGTCAATGATTTTCGGGTTTTGGAGGGCATTTTGGAGGGCACATTTGAGGACGCCGGCGCATGGCCGGCGTCCCTCTCGCCCCGTTACGGCGTGCGCGGCGTGAGCAGCGCGTACTGTCCCATCTCCTCATAGGCAAACGCGCTCAGATCCCAGGCCGTCGCGTCGCTCTGCGCGACGAGATAGATCTCATCGGGGTTCGGGCTCTCGATGCCCGGCGCGTAGATCACCTCATAAGCCGTGCCCCGCTGCGCGGACACCTCGCGCATGTCGGCGTCCGCGGCATACAGGTACATCATCTCCGCCGCCTCGGAGGGCCGGATGTGCGGATAGACCGTGCCCGTCACGTTGACCTTGGCGCCGGTCTGCGCCTGCGCGTCTGCCGCCTTTTTTGCCAGCTCACCAAAGCCGCTGAAATAGACGTTCATGCCGTTTAAATAGCCTTCGCCGAACAGGTGCCCGCACAGCAGTGCAAAGCACACGGCCAGCAGCGCCGTCATGGATGCGATGCCCGCGCGGCTCTTCTCCTCCAGTTGACGCAATCCCGCCGCCATCAGCAGCACATCAAACAGGAAGAACGCCGAGTAATCGAATACGCTCGTCACGCCCGTGGTATCCAGCATGCCGGCGCTGCCGTAGAGCACGAGCATCACCATCGTCACGGCCGCCAGGCTCACAGCCAGCGCGCCGCCCGCCGTCACGCGCCTGCCGCTGAGCACGCCGTGCAGCAGCGAGAAGCCGCCCAGCAGCATCAGCGGCACGCTCAGCACATACAGCGCGCACATGCCCGTGGGCGCAAAGAGCTCCGCGCTGATGTTCATGTGCGAGACCACCTGAAACAGCGCGCCGATGAGCACCGCATAGACCTTGTTGAGCACGTCCTGCCGCCCGGCGGTGCTGACCGCCAGCGTATCCAGCAGGGAATCGGCCTTGTCAAAGTCCTCCAGCCGGGGAATGTGCACCACGCCCAGCCAGGTGAACGGCTGCGCGCCGGTCAGGTTCACATAGAGCGTCAGCATCGCCGGCACGCACACGAGCAGGCCCAGCGCCGTCGCCAGGAGCGCATGGCGCTTGGGAATGCCGCCGTGCACCGCCGCGATCACGCCGCACAGCACCACCGCCGCGGGCGCGATGAAGAAGTACATGTCCTGCGTGTACGCCGTCAGGCCCATCAGCGCCGCGCCGGCATACAGCGGCGCCGGGCGCTCAAGGCCCCGCACCATGGCCCACAGCGCGATGGGCAGCAGGTAGACCGCCGCGTTCGCGCCGCAGGTCATGCGCGCCATGAGCACGAAGTACGGGCAGATCGCGTAGGCCGTCAGGCACCAGCGGCCCATCCGCTTGCCGCCCAGCGCCCGTCCCAGCCCATAGGCGGCGGGCATGGCCGCGCAGGAGAGCAGCGTCAGCGGCAGGCGCACGGCAAGCGTGTTCATGCCCAGCAGCCCGACAAAGGGGGCCATCAGCACGGCGAGCAGCGGGCCCGTCGATTCGCCCGGCCACTGCGCCAGCTGCGCCGTCAGGCCGCCGTCAAAAAAGAGGAAGCCGCCCGTCTGCCAGAGCGCCTTCGCCTGCACGCCCACGAGCGCCTCCTCCGCAAACGCGCCGTCCGGCAGGCTGCACAGCGCGATCAGGCGCACGGCGCAGCCCAGCGCAAAGACGGCCAGGCAAATCGCGCGGTGCGCGCCGTCGCCGAGCATCCGCTTCGCCGCGCCAAAGCGCAGGTTGGGCAGCACGATGGCCAGCAGGCCCAAAACGAGAATCGCCACAGAAACGCCGGTCAGCATCATACGCCTCACCTCACTCCGCCCAGTAGCGCGGATAGACCGCGATGTAATTGCCGTATTCCGTAAACAGGTAGTTCGCCTCGTCAAACAGCGGTTTCTGTCCCTCCATGATGACGTACACCGCGCACTCCATCGGATCCGGCTCAAAGTCCGCGTAATCCGTGAAGACGTAGCGCTCGGTGAAGTACCAGTCGGTCTCTTCCCCGTTCGCCGCCCGCAGCGGGATCTCCTCGCTGCGCCCGCGATAGTCGATCTGATGGGCGAACATCACGTACGCCGACATCAGCGTGTGATGCGCGCCGTCCTCATCGCCGACGGTCAGCACGTAGTATCGGTCGTAGTCCCAGCCCCACGTTTCGGTCAGCGCTTCGTACAGTCCGTCAAAGAAGCCGTCGCCCACCGTCTTTTGATAGGTTTCATCCGTGAAATACGTGACGTTCAGCCCGGCAAAGCTCACCGCGAGCATCGCGACCATCAGCGCGCACGCCGTGCGCAGCCGCCTGCCCATCTGCCAGAGCGCATACGCGCCCACCAGAATGAGCGGGTAGAACGTCACGTTGCACCGGTTGATCGCGCCGCTGACGACCAGACCGCTGACCACGCCGGCCAGCAGAGCAAGCAGAATCAGCATGCCGCCGTCGCGCAGCGCGCCGTCCTCCCCTGCCGCCGCCAGCGCACGGCGCTGTTTCCAGAGCAGATACATGCCCCACAGCAGCGCAGGCGGCATGAACAGATACATCGTGTGCGCCCATCCCACCGCGTTGTAGGACGAGCCGGAGATCGTAAACATCCACGTGTTCAGATACAGGATGAAGTTCCAGATCATCGAGGAATAGGGATTCTCCTGCATGAACGACATGTCGCGCGAGCGCAGCGATTCTTCAACATACGGCAGGGTGAACGGCCCGATCTGCACGGTTTCCCAGCCGAACGCATTGATCGCCATCGTGTAAAAGTACGGACCGGCGATGACCAGAAAGATCAGCACGCACACGAGCACATCGACGACCGTCGCCTTGCGGCGCGCCAGATAATACGCCGCCGCCGACACCAGCAGCACGGGCACGCTGAAGCACGCCACGCCGTAGGCATAGGGCGCCAGACCGAAGAAGACCATGGACAGATACAGCGCCCAGCGGCGGTCCTTTCCCAGATACAGCAGGTAGACGCCCGTGAGCACCACGTGCGGCATGAGGTTGGCCTCCAGCGCCCAGCGGCTCTGCACCATGTGCCACGGGTTGACCGCCAGCATCAGCAGCGCCGAAAGCGCAAAGCCCTTGCCGGCAATGCGCCGGGCGAAGTCCCAGACAAGCGGTAGCATCGCGAGGCTGGCCAGCAGCATCGGCAGGCGCAGTGTGAACTTGCTCAGCCCGAAGAGCCGGATGAAGGGCACCATCAGATAGGAATAGAGCGTGGACATCTGCGAAAAGCCCCATGCCTCAAAGTACGTCGGCAGGCTGGTGCCGTACTGATCGGTGCCGTTCATCAGCAGCGAGTACGCCTCCGTGCCCGCCATCAGGCCGTCCTGATTGATGCCGCGCGGCAGCTCGACGAAGCGATAGCACCGGGCAAAGACGCCTGCCGCCATGATCAACGCAAAGGCGACCCAGTAATAGCGCTCAAGGCGCGACAGCCTTTCCTCGGCAGCCTCCACCGCAGCGACGCGCAGCAGGCGCGCGCGCAGCTTCTCATGAAAGGCGGCCGCCAGCAGGGCAATCGTCAGCGGCAGAAAGACGCAGATGCTGATGATCTCCATATGATCTCCCCTCGTTCCTCCTGTGGATGGGCTACGTCACTTGCGCATGGACAGCGCAAAAAAAGGACGCAAATCAAGCGCATCCTTCCATTTCAAACGGATGCGCTGCGCCTTGTGTGCCGTGTTTGCGGTGCCGAAAGGGCACGAACCCTGCCCTCGTCTCGAAATACGCTGCCTTTCATCCACGCCCGTAAGCCCCATTTGTATCGAATAATCCATATTATACAATATATGCTGTCCTGTGTCAAGGCCTGCGGATTCCGTCTGTTCAAAAAAGCCGCGCAAATCGTAAATCCCCGGCGGAGCCGGTGTCTTTCCTGCATAACGAAAAAAGAGCCGGGGAACCCGACTCTTAATCAAGCCTATCAGGCGTTCTTGGCGATCTCCACGAGCTTGGCAAACGCCGCGGCGTCGTTGACGGCCAGATCGGCGAGCACCTTGCGGTTGAGGTCGACGCCGGCCTTCTTGAGGCCGCAGATGAACTTGGAGTAGGACATACCGTTGATGCGGGCAGCCGCGTTGATGCGGGTGATCCACAGGGAACGGAAGTCGCGCTTGCGCAGCTTGCGGCCGATGTAGGCATAACGCAGGGAGCGGGCGACCTGCTCCTTGGCGGCGCGATACTGCTTGGACTTGGCGCCATAGTAGCCCTTCGCCAGCTTCATGATCTTCCTGCGCTTCTTATGGGCATTGACTGCCGCTTTGATTCTTGCCATGGTTTATTGAACCTCCTTGCTGGCTGGTAGCTTACTTGTAGGGGATGAGCTTCTTGACGGTGCCGGCGTAGCACTCGGAGACGTACGCGGCGCGGCGCAGGTTGCGCTTGGTCTTGCGGGTCTTCTTGTTGAGGATGTGACGCTTGTAGGCCTTGGCGCGCTTGACGAGGCCACGCTTGGTCAGTTTGAAACGCTTGGCGGCGCCGCGATGGGTTTTCTGCTTAGGCATAAGGGAAATCCTCCTCTCAGGATCTTTACTGTTTCGGAGCCTGCTTGGCTTCTTTGCTGGGGTCCTTCGGCGCAAGGATCATGATCATGTGGCGGCCCTCCGTCGCCGGCTTCTTCTCCACATTGGCCACGTCCTTCACGCGGGTGACGAAATCCTGCATGACCGCAAGGCCGATCTCCTGGTGGGTGATCTGACGGCCGCGGAAGCGGATCGAAACCTTGACCTTATCTCCACCTTGCAGGAAGCGAATGGCCGCCTTCGCCTTGGTCTGGATGTCGTTTTCCTCGATCGTGGCGGAAAGCTGCACTTCCTTGATGGAGACGACCTTCTGATTCTTGCGGATCTCGCGTTCCTTCTTGGCCTGCTCGTAACGGTACTTGTCGTAGTCCATCAGCTTGCAGACCGGCGGCTTGGCGCCGGGCACAATCTTCACCAGATCAAGCCCCGCCTCTTCGGCCAGTTCAAGCGCTCTGCGGATCGGCATGACGCCCTGCTGTTCGCCGTTCTGGTCGATCACTCGCACCTCGCGGTCGCGGATTTCCTCGTTCATCATCAGATCTACTGCCATACGGTTTGCGATACACCTCCATTTGGGTCTTTGTGCGAACGCACAAAAAAGAGCGGGCAAGCATACCCGCTCCCTGAACACAACAAAACAAGGATGCCATGTGCCGCGGCTACGCAGTCGCGCCGGGCGAGAAGCGGGCGGCTTCTACTTCGTACTGGGATATCATACGACAAAGCCGCCCGTTTGTCAAGCGTTTTTTCGCATCTAATGGCCGTTTTGCCCGGTTTTTTCAAGGGCCGCAGGCGCGCTCTCAGTGCGCCCTGGTGCGAATCTCCTCTTCGATCCGTTCGATGAAGTCCGCAAGCGGCATCGTGCCCAGATCGCCCTCCTTGCGGTTGCGCACGGCCACGGCCTTCGCCTCGGCCTCCTTGTCGCCGACGATGACCATGTAGGGCACCTTCTCGGCCTGCGCCTGACGGATCTTGAAGCCGATCTTCTCGTTGCGCACGTCCAGCTCCACGCGGATGCCGCGGGCGAGCAGCGCCGCCTCCACCGCGCGCGCCCAGTCGTCGCCGCGCTCGGTGATCGTCATGATCTTCACCTGCGTCGGAGCCATCCACGTCGGCAGCGCGCCGGCGTAGAGCTCGATGAGGTAGGCCAGCGTGCGCTCGTAGCAGCCCATGGACGTGCGGTGGATGATGTACGGGGTCTTCTTCTGGCCGTCCCGGTCGATGTACTCCATGCCGAACTTCTCGGCCAGCAGCATGTCGATCTGAATGGTGACGATCGTGTCCTCCTTGCCGAACACGTTCTTGTACTGAATGTCGAGCTTCGGGCCGTAGAACGCCGCCTCGTCGATGCCCACGGTGTATTCCACGCCCAGATGGTCGAGAATTCTGCCCATGACGGTCTGCGCCTCGTTCCACTGCTCGGCCGTGCCCTCGTACTTGTTCTTCGGGTTCTCCGGGTCCCACTGGGAGAAGCGGAACGTGCAGTGCTCCAGCATGCCCAGCGTGTCCAGCACGTACTTGGCCAGCTCCAGGCAGCCCTTGAACTCCGCCTCCAGCTGATCCGGGCGCAGCACCAGATGGCCCTCGGTGATGGTGAACTGGCGCACGCGGATCAGGCCGTGCATCTCGCCGGAGTCCTCATTGCGAAAGAGCGTGGAATTCTCCGCATAGCGCAGCGGCAGATCGCGGTAGGAGCGCATGCGGTTGAGGTACGCCTGATACTGGAACGGACAGGTCATCGGGCGCAGCGCAAAGCATTCCTTCGTCTCGTCGTTCGGGTCGCCCAGAACGAACATGCCGTCGAGATAGTGATCCCAGTGGCCGGAGATCTTGTAGAGCTCGCGCTTGGCCATCAGCGGCGTGCGGGTGGGCAGATAGCCGCGCTTCTGCTCCTCGTCCTCGATCCAGCGCTGCAGAATCTGCATGACGCGCGCGCCCTTGGGCAGGATGATGGGCAGGCCCTGACCGATCACATCGACGGTGGTGAAGTACTCCAGCTCGCGGCCGAGCTTGTTGTGGTCGCGCTTTTTGGCCTCCTCCAGCGCGGTCATCTGCTCGGCGAGTGCCTCCTTGCTTGCAAAGGCCGTGCCGTAGATGCGCACGAGCATCTTGTTGTTCTTGTCGTTCTTCCAGTACGCGCCGGAGATGGCGGTCAGCTTGAACGCCTTGAGCGCCTTCGTATAGCACAGGTGCGGGCCGACGCACATGTCGATGTAGTCGCCCTGCTGATAGAAGCTGAGCACCGCGTCCGGCTCAAGGTCGCCGATGTGCTCCACCTTGTAGACCTCGCCGCGCTCCTGCATGAGCCGGATCGCCTCCTCGCGCGGGAGCACGAACGGCCTGACCGGCAGGTTCTCCTTGACGATCTTCTGCATCTCCGCCTCGATGGCGGGCAGGTCGCCCTCGGCGAGCTTCACATCGCCCAGATCGACGTCGTAGTAAAACCCGTTCTCGGTCGCCGGGCCGTAGGCAAAATGCGCCTGCGGATACAGACGCTTGACCGCCTGCGCCAGGATGTGCGCCGCCGTGTGGCGGATGACGTGGAGCTCTTCCTCCTGCGGGCACTCGGCCACGCTGCCGTCGCTGTAGATCACTTTCATCGTTGTCTGCCTCACTTTCCCTGTCGTCCTGGGACGAAAAAACGCTCGTCCCTTCGATACGTGTTCGAGGGACGAGCGGATCATCTCTGCCCGTGGTTCCACCCTGATTGGTGCTCTTTGCCGCTGTATCGCGCGCCTCGCGATCCGATCGGAAGGTGGTCTTCGCCTCGTCGCATGGGCGATGCGCTTTCAGCCGGCGGCGCATCTCTCTTTGGCCCTGCCTGACGGGGTTACTCTTCTTCGTCATGTCGGATACCGGCATTATAGCGCCGCGCGACGCAAAAGTCAAGAGCGGGTTTTCCGCTTTTTGCGGCGCCCTTCGCAATATGCACAACGCGCTTCCCCCGCCGGGCGGCCTTGCGCACAAACCGGGACGCGCCGCCGCGTCACATAGGCGAGCACGCAGTCCGACTGCGCCGGCATCCAATCGTTCCGCCGCGCGATGGCCAGAGCATGTACGGCCCCCATAGCATGCCCTCCGATATGGAATATATCGTAATTACAGCGCGTCGCACGCAGATATGCGATATATCCCATACGACAAATCGTAGATCTGGTTACACTGAGCATGTGAACGATTGCAGGGAGGAATGCGCATGCAGGCAAAGGAAGCCGTCGCCAGGCGGATTCTGGATCTTTGTGCAGAGCGGAACATTGCGGTCAACGGCCGATCTGGCCGGCATGCCGCCCTCCACGGTCTACAGCATGCTCAACGAGAAGAGCCAAAATCCCGGCGTCGTATCCATCAAGAAGATCTGCGACGGGCCGGACATCAGCCTGCGCGCGTTCTTTGACTGCGACCTGTTTGACGATCTGGAGCAGGAGATCAAGTGAAGCGATTGGCGCATGCATGAAACAGAAAAACCGCAGTGTTCCGGATTGGACCGGCACTGCGGCTCTTTTTTGGGGAAGATGAACGGTCTGGTCGGGATCGCAATTGTCGCCTTCGGCTCCTCTGCGATCCTCGGAAGGGCGCGCATGCGGTGCGTGGGGCTGCCGCCGAAACCCGCAAGGAAGTTGCCCCCTTGACCCCACGCTCGCTTCGCGGCGGCTTTACGCGTCTTGGCGCGCCTGCTTGCTGAACTGCGTGGTGTAGAGCGCGTGATACGCGCCGCCCGCCGCGAGCAGTTCCTCATGCGTGCCCTGCTCCACGATGCCGCCGCGGTCGATGACCAGAATCACGTCCGCCTGGCGCACGGTCGAAAGCCGGTGCGCGATGATGAAGGACGTCGTGCCCCGCATCAGCGTCGCGGTCGCCTGCTGAATCATCTGCTCGGTCTGCGTGTCCACGGAGCTGGTCGCCTCGTCGAGCACGAAGATCGCAGGCCTGGCCAGCAGCGCGCGTGCAAAGGAGATGAGCTGCTTTTCGCCGGTGGAGAGCTTGTCGCCGCACTCGCCGACGTCCGTATCGTAGCCTCTGGGCAGCTTCTGCGCGATCCTGTCCACGTTCACCGCGCGCGCCGCCGCCTCCACCTCGGCGTCCGAAGCCTCCGGCCTGCCGTAGCGGATGTTCTCGCGGATCGTGCCGGAGAACAGATGCGGCTCCTGCAGGACGTAGCCGATGTGGCTGTGCAGCCAGAGCTGGCTGCGTTCCCGTGCGTCGCGCCCGTCGATGAGCACGCGGCCGCCCGTCGGCTCAAAGAAGCGGCACACGAGGTTGACCATCGTGCTCTTGCCCGCGCCCGTCTCGCCCACCAGCGCCACCGACGTGCCGGCGGGCACGTGCAGGTTGACGTGGCGCAGCACCTCTTCCCCGCCCTGCGTATAGTGGAAGGAGACATCCTCAAAGGCGACCTCTCCGCGCATTTCCTCCCAGTTTTCCGTCCTGGGCGCAAAGCAGTCGCCGTATGTGTCCACGACATCCGGCCTGTCCGTCACGGTCGGTTTTCTGTGCATCAGCTCCGCCACGCGCTCCACGTTCGCCTGCAAGGAAATGAGCTGGGAGATGAACGTCGCCATCTGCCGGAAGAGCTGGAAGAGGCTCAGCGCATACGTCATAAACGCGCTGAGCACGCCGATGCTCAGCCCGCCGGAGAGCACCAGATTGCCGCCCAGCCCAAGCGTCGCGCTGGCCGCCAGCGTGCCGCAGAGCACGATGAGCGGCACATAGATCGCGCGCATGCGCCCGTGGGCGATGCCCGCCTGCGCCATGCGCGACGTGGTACGCTCAAACTCGGCGCACAGCCTGTCCTCCAGCGCCAGCGTCTTGCTCGTCTTGGCGCCCATGATGCCCTCGTTGTATCCGGCGGTGATCTTCGAATGCTGTGCGCGCACCTCGCGGTTGAGCGCGATCAGACGCTTTTGAAAGAATACCGTCAGCGCCGCCACGACGGGCGCGAGCACGACCATCGTCAGCGCCAGCCCCGCGTGCTGGGAGAGCAGCACGGCATACACGCCGGGGATGTAGGCCAGCGCCCAGATGACGTTGGGGAACGTCCACGCGGCGGCGGCCGCGATGCGGTCCGTGTCGCTCATCACGCGCGAGAGGCTGTGCCCCGCGCTGGTGACGTTGTAGTAGTCGATGCTCAGCCTTTGCAGGTTGACAAAGCACGCCTCCTTGAGGTCGCGGCCGATGCACATCTCCGTCTTCATGCAGCTCTTGAAGTAGACGAGCAGCAGCGCCAACTCCGCCGCCATGAGCAGCAGATACTGCGCCAGATACCCGCCGAACCCCTCCAGCGTGCCGTTGAGGATGAAGCGATCGACCGCGCGGCTCTGCAGCAGCGGAATGATCAGATCGATGCCCGCCAGCAGCACGTTCGTGGCGATCGCCAGAAACAGCGGCCAGCCGTGGCGGCGGATGACCGGCATCAGCTGTCGAAACGGCGTCAGGGAAAACGACGCCTGCTTTTCGCTCATGCGTCCGCCTCCTCTCCCGTCACCGCCTGCATGCGCGCCGCGCGGGCAAATATGCCGCCCTGCGCAAGCAGCGCCTCTGGCGCGCCCGATTCCACGATCTGCCCGTCCTCCAGCACGATGATCCTGTCCGCCTGCATCAGCGTCGCCACGCGGTGCGCGATGAGGATCAGCGTCGCGCCGCCCGCCGCCTGACGCAGATGCGTGCGGATGGCCTCGTCGGTCTTGGCGTCCACGGCGGAGAGCGCGTCGTCAAAGACCATGACCGGCGCACCGGAGAGCAGCGTGCGCGCGATGGCCACGCGCTGCTTCTGCCCGCCGGAGAGCGTCACGCCGCGCTCGCCGACGACCGTCTCATAGCCGTCCACGAACTCGCCGACCGACGCATCCAGGCACGCCTCCTGCGCGGCCCACCGCACGTCCGCCTGCGCGGCCCCCTCGCAGGCGATGGCGATGTTCTCCGCCAGCGTGCGCGAGAAGAGGAACGGCTCCTGCAAGACCACGCCCACGCCGCGGCGCAGCGCGCGCAGGTCGATGTCCCGCACGTCCACGCCGCCGATGGTGATGCGGCCCGCGTCCGGGTCGTAGAGCCGGGAGAGCAGCAGCGCGATGGTGCTCTTTCCGCTGCCCGTCCCACCGAATATGCCCAGCGTCTGCCCGCCGCCGATGGCAAAGCTGACGTCGCGCAGCACGGCCTTCTCCTCATAGGCGAACGACACGTGCTCAAAGCGAATCTCGCCGTGCAGGTCGGCCTGCCTGGGCGCCTGCACGGGCTGCTCCTCCTCGGATTCCAGAATGTAGAGCAGGCGGTCGATGGACACGCCGGCCTTGCTCATCTCCGAGATGACGCGGCCGAGGCGGCGCACCGGCCACGTGAGCTGGCGCGTGTAGCTGACGAACGCCAGGTACACGCCCAGCGTGATCTCCCCCGCCACGCACATGTGCACGCCCAGCACGACGATGGCGAACACCTGGATGATGCTCATCATGTCGCCCAGCGTCCAGAACGCGGAGAGCCAGTCGCCCAGATGCAGCCAGATGTCGGTGTAGCGGTTGTTCTTCTCGCGGAATTTCTCCAGCTCGCCGCGCTCCCGGCCGAACGCGCGCACCACGCGCACGCCCGTCAAATTCTCCTGCACGACGGTGGAGAGCGCGCCCTCCGCCTCGTCCGCCTCGCGGTACTTGACGGACACGCGGCTGTAGAACACCGCCGAATAGCCGAGGATGACCGGCACGAACGCAAACGCCAGCAGCGACATGGGCACGTTCATCGTGAACATGACCGCCATGTAGACGACCAGAAGAAACAGCGTGCTGAGCAGGTCGAGCAGCTGATCCATCACGAACGTGCGCACGACCTCCACGTCCGACGTGCAGCGCTGGATGATGTCGCCCGTGCTGTTTTGCACGTGCCAGCCGTAGGGCAGGCGCTGTATGCGGCTGTAGAGCGCGTCGCGCAGCGACTTGACAAAGCGCTCCGAGCCCTTGGGCAGGCTCACGTCCTGCACGTAGCTGACGGCAAACTCCGCCAGCGCGATCACGACCGCCAGCGCGCACGCCGCGCCCAGGAGCGACGGCGTGTCAAGCGCCTGCGCAAACGCCGGCAGGTCGGAGACGTCGCCCAGCAGCACGCCGTCCACCGCAAAGCGGATCACCTGCGTGAACGCCGTGCGCAGCAGCGTCGCCAGCATGGCGGCCAGCACGCCCGCGCACAGCGCGGACGCGGCCGGGCGCAGATGATGCGCCAACAGCCGTGCCTTTTTCTTCCACTTTTCCGTCAAAGCGATTCCTCACCCTTTGTATATCTTCTCACGCCCGCATGGGAGACAGCCGCATGGATGAGCGGCGGCAGTTCGGGGCGCTGCGGCGAGAGCGCGATGGCCTCTCGCAGCTGCCCGGCGGCGTTCTGCGCCAGTTCGGGCCGGTTGACGTGCAGCGTCGCAATGCGTTCGCCCGCGCGCACGTAGTCGCCCAGCCGCACATCCATCACCAGCCCGACCGCCGGGTCGATGACGTCCGCCTTCTTCTGGCGGCCCGCGCCCAGCGCCTGCGCGCAGTAGCCGATTTTCGCCGTGTCCATCCTGGAGACGTAGCCGTCCGCCTGCGCCGTCACGGGGATGACATGCGCCGCCTGCGGCAGGCGCGTCACATCGTCGCACACGCGCGCGTCGCCGCCCTGCGCCGCGATCATCTCCCGGAGCTTTTCAAGCCCAGCCCCGCTGCGAAGCGCCTGCGTCATGCGCGCGCGGCCCTGCGCCGCATCCGCCGCGACGCCCGCAGCCACGAGCATCCGGCTGCCCAGCGCCAGCGAGACTTCGAGCAGATCGCCGCCCGCGCGGCCGCTGAGGATGTCGATGGCCTCCTTGACCTCCAGCGCGTTGCCCACGTGCGTGCCCAGCGGCTGGTCCATGCCCGTCACCAGCGCGTAGATGGGCTTGCCCGCCTGCACGCCGATCTCCACCATCGCCTGTGCCAGCGCGATGGCGTCCTCCAGCGTCTGCATCAGCGCGCCGGAACCCGTCTTCACGTCCAGCACGATCGCGCCCGCGCCGCTGGCCAGCTTCTTGCTGACGATGCTCGATGCGATCAGCGGCACGCTGTCCACCGTGCCCGTCACGTCGCGCAGCGCATAGAGCGCTTTGTCCGCCGGGCACAGGTCATGCGTCTGCCCGATGACCGCGCAGCCGATGCGCTGCACCTGCCGGATGAAATCCGCCCGGCTCATGTCCACCGTGCACCCGGGGATGCTCTCCAGCTTGTCGAGCGTCCCGCCCGTGTGCCCGAGGCCGCGCCCGGAGAGCTTGGCGCCCTCCGCGCCGCACGCCGCCGCCAGCGGCACGAGCACGAGCGTCGTCGTATCGCCCACGCCGCCGGTGGAGTGTTTGTCCACGCACACGCCGCCGACTTCCGACAGATCGACCACGCCGCCCGTGTGCATCATCTCCATGGTCAGCGCCGCCGTCTCCTCCGCGTTCATGCCGCGCCAGCAGATCGCCATGAGCAGCGCGGCGAGCTGGTAATCCGGCACGCTGCCGTCCGCCGCGCCGCGCGCAAAGGCGCGGATCTCCTCGCGGGTGAGCGCCTCGCCCGCCTTCTTTTTGAGTATCACGTCCCGCATGTTCATGCGCTTCCCTCCCCGTCGGTTCATTCGCCCACCAGCGCCGCCCGCCACGCGGCCAGCTTCCTGGCGTAGGCCATCGTGTAGGCCGGGCTGGTGCTCGGCATGCGCAGCACCGCCCTGTTCCCGGCAAAGCCCGCGCGCAGAAACAGCGCGTGCGCCGTGGCGCCGTTGCACAGCACCCGCGTGATGTCCGGGCACCGCGCGTAGAGCGCGGCAAAGTCGTTGTACGCCACATCGCGCATGTGGCTGTCCAGGCTCCCCTCGCGCTCGCAGCAGGCCGCCACATCCCACAGCGCCAGCCCATTCTCCATGATCAGCGCCTTGCGCGCCGCGTAGTCCATGGACAGCGGCCGGCCGAACACGTCAAAGAGGATCGGCCAGAACGCATTGCGCGGGTGCGCGTAATACTGCTGCATCTCAAGGGATTTGACGCTGGGCATGGAGCCCACGATCAGCAACCGCGCCTGCGGCGAGGCGATCGGCTCAAAGCTGCGGCAGATCATACGCGCTCGATGTCAAAGCCCGCGGCGCGGCCCATGCGGTTCATCACCGCCAGGCCGATGCCCGTCGCCTCGACCGCCTCGCACAGCGCGACGGTTTCCCCGCGCGCATCCAGCTCGCGCAGCGCGCCAAAGAGCCTGGCCGCCGCCTCCTGCGGCCGCCGCACGCTGCCCAGGCTGATGCGCGTACGCGCGCCGAAATCGTGTTCGTCAAAGCCGAGGATCGCGGGCCGCTCGCCCGCGGCCTCCGCCGCGTCGTAGCGCGCGCAGATCGTCTCCATCACGCGCTGCGCCTCGCCCTCGAAGATCACCGTCTTGGCGCGGGGCGCGTAGTGCCGGTACTTCATGCCCGGCGAACGGACGATCTCGCCCTCTTCAAGCGGGCGCATCACGTGCTCGTCCACGCGCACGCCGCCGCACACGTCTCGAATCATCTCCGGCGTGATGCCGCCCGGACGCAGCACCACCGGCACGTCGCCGGTCGCGTCGATGACGCTCGATTCCACGCCCACCGCGCACGGCCCGTCGTCGAGGATCAGCGGGATCCGCCCGTTCATGTCCTCAAAGACGTGCTGCGCGGTCGTCGGGCTGGGCTTGCCGCTGCGGTTGGCGCTGGGCGCGGCGATGGGCCGCCCGCTCGCGCGAATCAGCATGCGCGCCGCCTCGCTCGCCGGCAGGCGGATGCCCACCGTGTCAAGCCCCGCGCTCACCGCGTCGGGGATGCAGTCCGCCTTGGGCAGAATCAGCGTCATCGGCCCCGGCCAGAACGCCTCCATCAGCCGGGCTGCCGCCTCCGGAATGGCGCGCACCAGCGGCGGAATCTCCGTAAGCGCGGACACGTGCACGATCAGCGGGTTGTCCGCCGGGCGGCCCTTGGCCGCAAAGATCTTCAGCACGGCCTGCGCGTTGAGCGCGTCCGCGCCCAGCCCGTAGACCGTCTCCGTCGGCATGCCGACCAGATCCCCTGCGCGGATGAGCCGCGCCGCCTCTTCCACCGCCTCCGGGGAGACGGGTTTTACCTGCGTAAGCATCGTTTTCCCTTCTTCGTCATGTCAGATTCATCGCCTTGAGCCGCGCCTGCCGGTCGCTCAGGATCAGCGCGTCGATGATCTCATCCATGTCCCCGTCCACAAAGGCGTCGATGGCGTAGATCGTCTTGCCGATGCGGTGATCGGACACACGGCCCTCGTTGAAATTGTACGTGCGGATGCGCTCGCTGCGCTCGCCCGTGCCCACCTGCGCGCGGCGCTCGCCGGCATAGGCTTCGTCCCGCTCGCGCGCCAGCCGCTCATAGAGCCGCGCGCGCAGCACGCGCATCGCCTGCTCCCGGTTCTTGAGCTGGCTCTTCTCGTCCTGGCAGGTCACGACCATGCCCGTGGGGATGTGCGTGATGCGCACGGCGCTGTCCGTCTTGTTGATGTACTGCCCGCCGTGGCCGGACGCGCGGTACGTGTCGATGCGCAGGTCGCCCGGATCGATCTTCACATCGACCTCCTCCGCCTCCGGCAGCACGGCCACCGTCGCCGTGGACGTCTGGCGCTTGCCATTGCTCTCCGTCACGGGGATGCGCTGCACGCGGTGCACGCCGCGCTCGTACTTGAGGCGGCTGAACGCGCCCTCGCCGCTGACGGAGAACACCGCCTCCTTGACGCCGCCCAGCTCCGTCATGTTCGCGCCGAGCATCTCCACGCGCCATCCGCGCCGTTCCGCGTAGCGCGTGTACATGCGCAGCAGCAGCGCGCCAAAGAGCGCGGCCTCCTCGCCGCCCGCGCCGCCTCGAATCTCCATGACGGCGTTTCGGTCGTCGTCGGGATCGCGGGGCAGCAGCAGAAATTGAATCTCCCGCTCGCAGGCGGGGATCTCCTCTTCCAGCCGCGCCAGCTCCTCGCGGGCCATCTCTCCCATGTCCGCATCGCCCAGCATGGCGCGCGCCTCCTCGCGCGCAGACATCATCCGCGCGTAGCGGCGCACCGCCGCATCCAGCGGTTCAAGCCGGCTGTGTTCGCGCATGAGCGCGCGCCACTTCGCCTGATCCTGCACGACGGCGGGATCGGACAGCAGCGCGCCGAGCTCCTCCATGCGCGGACGCACCCAGTCAAGCTTGTGAAGCATGCTCCCTCTCCTTTACCGCGCCCACCACGCGCCAGTTTCCGCCATAGTCCTTCATCGCAAACGGCGCGCCGATGTGCGCCGAAAGCAGCGCGGACACCGCGTCCTTCTGCTTCCAGCCGATCTCAAAGAGCAGCGCGCCGCCCTCGCTCAGATGCGCGCCCGCCTCCCGGCTGATGCGCCGGTAAAAATCCAGCCCGTCTCCGCCGCCGCTGAGCGCCAGCTCCGGCTCAAAGCGCACCTCCGGCATGAGCTGCGCCATCTCCTCGCCGTCGATGTAGGGCGGGTTGGAGACGATCAGATCAAACGTCTCGCCCGACAGCGCCTGAAAGCAGTCGCTCTTCTCAAAGCGCACCGTCGCGCCGTTTCGCTGCGCATTCTCGCGCGCAACCGCCAGCGCCGTCTCGCTCACGTCCACCGCCGTCACGTCGCAGCCCGGCGCATGCCTGGCGATGGACACCGCCAGCGCGCCCGATCCCGTGCCGATGTCCAGCACGCGCATGCCCGGCGCAAGCCGCCGCAAGGCCTCCTCGCAGAGGATCTCCGTGTCCGGGCGCGGGATGAGCACGCCGGACCGCACGGCAAACGTGAGGCCCATGAAGCCCGTCTCGCCCACGATGTATTGCAGCGGTTCGCGCGCCGCGCGCCTGTCCACCAGCGCGTCAAACGCCGCCTGCTCCTGCGCCGTCAGCGCGCGCTCGCCGCGCACGCGCAGCATCAGCGCGTCCTCGTGCAGCACGTGCGCCAGCAGCAGCGACGCGTCGTGCGCCGCGTTGGGCACGCCCGCGTCCGCAAGCCGTGCGCCCGCCGCCCGCAGGGCTTCGCGCGCCGTCACGCCGGTTCACCCTCCTGCGCCGCTTCCTGTGCGTCCTCCTCGCCGGTATAGAGGAAGACGTTCTCCCCCAGCTCCTGCGCATAGCACGCCGGGCCGGCCTTGGCCGCCTTCATGGAGGCGATGGCGACCTCCAGCATGGCGTCGTCCGGCTCGCGGGTCGTCAGGTGCTGGAGCATCAGGCCCGGCCAGCGCAGCGCGCGCACGATCACGTGATCGCCCGCGTGCGCCAGCCCCTTGAGCACCTCATAGGAGATGCCGGTGACGATGGGCAGGATCAGCAGGCTGCGCACAAAGCGCGCCAGGAAGCCCATCTTCTCGATGCCAAAGAGCAGGAAGATCAGCTCGTCGGCCACGGAACCCACGAGGATGGAGATGATCATCACCAGGAAGAGAAACGCCGTGCCGCAGCGCGGATGCAGCCGGGAATACTTTCGCGCGTTCTCCGGGGTCAGCTCCTCGCCGGCCTCGTTGCAGTAGACGGTCTTGTGCTCCGCCCCGTGGTACATGAACACGCGCTTGATGTCCGGCATCAGCGCGACCGCCCAGATGTAGGCGATCAGGATGGCGATGCGCGTCACGCCCGCCATCAGGTTGATGAGCAGGCGGCTGTCCGTCACGCGGCCGATGAGCGTCGCCGCGCCGCTGGGCAGAAACACGAACAGAAACAGGCTCAGCAGCACGGCCAGCACCATCGCCACGGCCATGACGACCCTGTCGATATTTGCGCCCAGCTTTTTCGCCAGCCACTTTTCAAACTTCGTGGGCTCTTCCTCCAGAACGCCCAGCATCTGCGTGCTCTTGTCGAGCGTCTGCATGCCCATCTTGAGCATGACCACCAGATTCACGCAGCCGCGAACGATGGGCAGGCCCATCCACTTGTGCTTCTTGGAGAGCGCCTCGTTTTTCTCGCAGGTGACCAGAATCCGCCCGTCCGGCCTGCGCACGGCGATGGCCATCGACTCGTTCGCCGGGCTCTGCATCATCACGCCTTCCATGACGGCCTGGCCGCCGATATCCTTGTACTTGGGTGCATCCTTCTTGCTCAATGGGGTCTCCTTCTTTCTATCCGCATCACATGCGGTTTTATTCGTTTTCGAGCGTCCGTTCGCGCGCTTCCTGCCTGCGCTTCATGTAGCGCATCAGCGCCATCAGAATCAGAAAGCACAGCAGCCCCGCCGCCGCGCCGCTGCCCAGCGCAGCGAGCGGGTCACAGCCCAGCGCGGCCTGCACCGCCGCCACGGCCACGCCCGCCATCGCGGAGCATGCCGCGTTGTCGCGCGCGCTGGGCCGTGCGTTCATCGCCCAGATGCCCTGACGCGCGTTGGCGATGATCATCACCACGCAAACCGTCACAATGACAAACACCTCGCCGGCCATCTCCCGCATCGTCGCGCCGGAAAACAGCTGCACGAGCACCGCGCCCACCAGCAGCGCATACATCAGCCAGAGCCCGGCGTGCTCGATGCGGTACATCTCCAGCATCTCGCGCTCGTCGAGCACGGGCTGTTTCCGTCTAAACAACCGCGTCATCCTCCTCCCAGAACAGGTCGTTGAGCGTCTTGCCCAGCGCCCGGCAAATCGCCACGCACAGGGCAAGCGAGGGATTGAACCGCCCCGCCTCGATCATGCCGATCGTCTGACGGGTTACGCCCACGCGCTGCGCCAGATCCTCCTGCGAGAGATCACAGCCCACGCGCGCCGCCTTCATCCTCAGGTTTTTCACGGCAGCGTCCTCCTCATCTAGCCTGCCCTCATTATACGGCGCACCCGGCAAAATGTCAACTATATTTTGCATTTCGACAAAATAAAACGGAACGGCCGAGGCCGTCCCGCTTTTGCACATGTGGTCAGTTTTGCGCGTGTGCCCGCATCAGATGCCGTAGCGCTTCTTGAAGCGATCGACACGGCCGCCGGCGTCAACCAGCTTCTGCTTGCCGGTGAAGAACGGGTGGCACTTGGAGCAGATTTCAACGCGCAGCTCCTTCTTGGTGGAGCCGGTGACGAAGGTGTTGCCGCACACGCAGGTGACGGTGACCTTCTGGTACTTCGGATGGATGCCTTCCTTCATGCTGTTCACCTCTCTTGCCGCAATACTATCGCATGAAAAGCGCAGCAAAACAGGCGCTTTCTCATACGCTTGAGCGGAGACTTCGTATAGTATACCCTTCTTTTTCCCAAATTGCAAGCCATTCCTGCAATCTTTTGAAAAAATCTTTGTTGGCCGCGGTCTTTTCCAGCATGCTGATGAGCTGCTGGGTCGCTTCCCTCGTGCGCCCCTGGGCGAGGATGCTGCGCACGGCGCGCACGCCCTCGGCCTCCTGCGCCGAGAGCAGCAGCTCCTCGCGGCGCGTGCCGGAGCGCGCCAGATCGATCGCCGGGAACACGCGCATCTCCGAGAGCGCGCGGTCCAGCCGGATCTCGGCGTTGCCCGTACCCTTGAATTCCTCGAAGATCACGTCGTCCATCCGGCTGCCCGTCTCCACGAGCACGGTGGCGATGATCGTCAGGCTGCCGCCCTCCTCGATGTTGCGCGCCGCGCCGAAGAAGCGCTTGGGCCGCTGCAGGACGCCCGGCGCCAGTCCGCCGCTCATCGCGCGCCCGCCCGGAGAGAGCGCGTTGCAGGCGCGGGCCAGCCGCGTCAGGCTGTCCATGAGCACCACGACGTGCTTGCCCTGCTCCACGAGGCGCTGCGCGCGCTCGTAGACCATGTCCGCCACGCGCACGTGGTTCTCCTGCGGCGCGTCGAATGTCGAATAGACGACCTGCGCGTCGACGCTGCGCCGGAAGTCCGTCACCTCTTCCGGCCGCTCGTCGATGAGCAGCACGATCAGCTCGATGTCCGGGTGGTTTGCCCGCACGGCCTGCGCGATCTTCTTGAGCAGCACCGTCTTGCCCGCCTTGGGCGGCGCGACGATCAGCGCGCGCTGGCCAAGGCCCACCGGCGCGATGAAGTCGAGCAGGCGCATCGCCAAATCGCCCCCGCCGCCCGGCGTTTCCAGCGTCAGCCGCCGGTTGGGGTGGATGGGCGTGAGCGAGTCAAAGGGCCGCCTCAGCCGCGCGATCTCAGGGTTGTCCCCGTTGACGGCGTCGATGTACATCAGCGCACTGTATCGGTCGCCCGCGCGCTTGGGCCGCGTCTTGCCCACGACGTGGTCGCCGCTGCGCAGGCCGAAGCGGCGGATCTGCGCGATGGAGACGTAGATGTCATCAGGCCCCGGCGAGCAGTTCTCCGCGCGCAGAAAGCCATAGCCGCCGGACTGCACCTCCAGCACGCCCTGGCCCGCGCCCAGCAAACCGGCCTTGATCATGCGGGGCACGACGGGGTTGCTCGTGCCGTATTCCTCGTTGTAATACCCAAGCGGCTTGGGCTTGTAGAGTCCGATCTCCTCGCTCTCCTGCGGCGCGTCCGCTTGTCCATCGGTGAGCAGCGCCACGATCTGCGCCTTGTTCACGCCATAGGGCAGCCGCACGTTCTTCTCCCGGGCCAACTGGCGCAGCTGCACGACCGTCATGTGCTCGATTGCTCTTATGGATTCCAACTGGTTTCAGCTCCTCCCAAAGGGACACATGGTGTTTGCCACAGCCCGACCGGCCGTGGATGTGCTTCCCTACAAGGATACGCCTCAACGCGAAAAATTATGTGGATTCCCCGATGCCCGCCGAAAAAGTTACGCGCGGCGCGCGAGGATCACGTCGCGGCGGATCGCCTGCTCGACCCAGTGCGCCAGATCCGCCGTCTGCACGATGTCAAAGCCCGCCTGCGTGCACAGGCGCTCCAGATCGGCGCGCCTGGTCACGTAGGTGTTGAAGCTCATCGCCAGCACGCCGCCACGCTTGAGCGCGCCGTGCCAGCCGGGCAGCGCGCCCTGCAGCGTGCCGAGGATGGAATCCTGCTTGCCCGCCGTGCCCTTCTGCACGCCGTAGGGCAGATCTGTCACCATCAGGTGCACGCTCTGAGCCCTGAGCAGCGCGAGCGCGTCGCGCGTATCGCCCAGGATCATGCGCAGCGTGCGCGTGTCCCCGGCCTTAAAGTGCTCCGCCGTATCCGCAAAGGTGAACGCCGTCTCCCGGCCGCCCGCCTGTCCGCGCACCGTCAGCGCGCGCTCCGCCCTCTTGTGCTTGATGCGGTGAAATTCGAGGTAGCGCGCGATGTAGTCGCACGCCTCCTTGACATCCCCCTTGCCGACCTCTATACCCACGGCGTGGTAGCCGCGGCGCAGCGCGAGCATGAGCGTCGTGCCCCGCCCGGCCATCGGATCGCAGACGGTCAGCGCGCTGTCATGCGCGTCCATGAAGCCGCCGGCGGCCAGCGCCATGGTCAGCATCGTGTCGGTGAACATCTCGTTCGTCTTGCCTTTGTACTTGAGCAGCGCCGGGAAGTCCTCGCCGACATAGGCGGGATGCAGGCTCTCAAGCGGCGAAAGCCCGCCCTCCCCGCGCGAAAACATCACGTAGACGCAGCCGAGCTGGCTGAGCATGCGCATGTCGCGCGCGGTCAGGCCTTCCGCCTCAAACGTGAGGAACGACGCGCTGCCCATCTCGCAGCGCGCCACGCCGCAGGGATGCCCCAGCGCGGCGAGCGTCATCGCCAGTTCCTGCTCCCCCAGCTGGACAAGCGACTGGCGATAGCGCACATTCTGGTGCGGATAGAGCAAAAACGCGTATTGCACGAAACGACCTCCTTGCCGGTAACAAAAAAGCTCCATCGGGCGATGGAGCGATTGTGTGTGTGAATCAGTACTTGCGCTTACGGGCGGCCTCGGCCTTCTTCTTGCGACGGACGGACGGCTTCTCGTAATGCTCTCTCTTGCGAACCTCAGCGATCACGCCGGCACGCGCGCACTGCCTCTTGAATCTCCTCAGAGCACTTTCCAGGGATTCATTCTCACGAATACGGATCTCAGACATCTAGTATCCCTCCCCTCGGCTCAATCATTCGACGATCCATTGCGTCAAACTCGCCGTCAATGGAGTACCGTACGCTTAATTATAGCGCAACAAACCGTGTTCGTCAACCGGATTTTTCAATTTCTTGAGAAAGTTATGCCTCATGCCATTTCGCCGGCCATCGCCCTGCCGCCCAGCACGTGCAGGTGCAGGTGCGGCACGGTCTGCTGGGCGTCCGGGCCGCAGTTGGAGACGACGCGGAAGCCGCTCTGCACGATGCCCTCCATCTGCGCGACCTTCGCCGCCGCGCGCATCAGGCGCGCGAGCGACGCGTCGTCCTCGCCCTGCGCGTCGTACCAGCCGGAGACGTGCTTTTTGGGAATCACCAGCACGTGCACCGGCGCCTGCGGCGCGATGTCGCGAAACGCGAGCACATGCTCGTCTTCATACACCTTCGTGCTGGGGATCTCGCCCGCAGCGATCCTGCAAAACAGACAGCCGTTCATATCAAAGCGCTCCTTTCAGCTCATGGTTTTCCACACCCAGAATCTTTGCGCGCACGATCTCGCCCGCCCGCGCGCCCGGCACGTGCACGCGCAGGTATCCGCTCGAATAGCCCACGCCCACGCCCTGCGCGTCGACCTCCTCGATGAGCACGCGCTCCACCTGACCCACGCGGCCTTGCAGCGCGGCCTCCTCCAGCTCGCGCCCCACGGCAATCAGCGCCCGCGCGCGCGCCTCGCGCAGGTGGTTCGGCACGCTGCCCGGCATCTCGGCCGCCTTCGTGCCCGCGCGCTCGGAGTACGGGAAGACGTGCATGCGCGCGAAACCCGCCGCGCGGCAGGTCGCAATCGTCTGCTCAAACTCCTCCTGCGTCTCACCGGGGAAGCCCGTCATCACGTCGGTGGTCAGCGCACAGTCGTCAAACGCCTCGCGCAGCAGGCGGCACGCCGCCAGAAATTCCCCGCTCGTGTAGCGCCTGCGCATGCGCGCGAGCACCGTGTCGCTGCCGCTTTGCAGCGCCAGATGGAACTGATGGCAGACCTTGGGCAGCGCCGCGATGCCCGCGACGAAGTCCGCCGTCACGATCACCGGCTCCAGCGAACCCAGCCGGATGCGCGCGATGCCCGGCACGCCGTGCACCGTGCGGATGGCGTCCAGCAGCGTGATCGCGCCGTGCTGCTCGCGGCCATAGCTCGTCAGGTGGATGCCCGTGAGCACCACCTCCCGAAAGCCCGCGTCCGCGAGGCTCTCGGCCTCGGCGCGGATCTCATCAAGCGGGCGCGAGCGGATCGGACCGCGCACGGAGGGGATGATGCAGTAGGTGCACCAGCGGTCGCAGCCCTCCTGAATCTTCATCGTCGCGCGCGTGTGCCCCTCGTGCATGTGCACGGTCAGGCGCTCAAAGGGCGCCTGGCGCAGCGTTTCCACGGCGATGAGCGTGCAGTCCCGGCAGAGCGCCTGATGGAGCAGCTCCACGACCTCGCCGCGCCGCTGCGTGCCCAGCACCAGCCGCACGCCCGGCAGCTTGAGTTCATCCGCGGCGCGCTGCGCCAGGCAGCCCGCCACGACGATCGCCGCTTCCGGATTCTGCCTGTGGCAGCGCCGGATGGTCTTCATGCTCTTCTGGTCGCCCGTGCCCGTCACCGTGCAGGTGTTCACGACGTAGACGTCCGCCTTCTCCTCAAATTCAACCGTGCGGTAGCCCGCCGCCTCAAAGCGCTCGCGCATGGCCTGCGTGTCGTACTGATTGACCTTGCAGCCCAGCGTGTGAAAGGCCACCGTCCTCTTCTCAATCATGAAATGAATGGTTTCTCCTCGTCATTCGATGTCCGCCGCCTCAAACGGCGCGATCTCCTTCATCACGCCGCTGGCGAGCACGTAAAAGCGGCCCGGCAGATCCTGACAGAAGTCATACGGATCGCGCTGCTGGTAGTCCGCCGCAAACGCCTCGCGCGCAAAGACGATGGAATAGATGAACACGTCCATCGCCTCGCCCGTCTTTTCGCTGCGCCGCTGCGTGTAGGCGGAGACGACCACCTTTTTCGCCTGCGGCACGAGCGCCAGCGCGTGGCTGGCCACGTATTCGCCCAGGCCCAGCACGCAGGTGCGGTAGTCCTCGCGCAGCTCCTTCTGCGATTTCTTCTTGATCTTGACGCTGCCGTCCGCCATCTGCACGAGCTTGCGCCGGGGCATGTCCTCGATCTCCGGCAGGTCCAGGTCGATCATCACGGCCGCCTTGCCCGCGATCGCCTCGCAATCCACGGCAAAGCCGATGGGCGCCTCGCCCTCGCTGAGCCAGTCCGCAATCGCCGCCTCGGCCTGCGCCTCGTCAAGCGTGCCCGGCTGCGCGCTCGCCACGTCGATGGCCTGCTGGTGGATGTTGATCAGCGCGATCTCCTGCGCAATCTCCTCCATCTGCGCGTCGTCAGGCCGCGCCGGCGCTTTCGCCGCCTTTCCCGAACGCTTCGGCGCGTCCGTCTCCTGCGCCGGCTTGCCGAAGCCGAACAGCCCGCCCAGCTTGTCCTTGAGCAGCGTATCCAGCCGCACGCGGTCGTACACGCCCGTGCCGGGGATACTCCAGTTGAGAAACGCGCCCCGGTTGCCGACGTTGAAGGAGAGGCCCTTGCCGCCGCCCAGCGTGAAGCTGGCGCCGGTCTTGGACAGATTGAGCTTCACGCCCTTGGCGATCCGTACGCTTTTGCGAAAACGCATATTCATCCCTCTTTCGTTTTTCGTCTTCCCCATTATAAAATACGGCGCGGGCTCTTGCAAGCCTTGCGCCGCTTTTTACGCCATTTCGCCGCGATAGGCCATGACCATCGTCAGCGCGGCCAGCGCCGCCGTCTCCGTGCGCAGGATGCGCGGGCCGAGCGTCACGAGCTTGGCGTCCGCGCGCTCGGCCAGCCACGCCGCCTCGTTGGCGCCGATGCCGCCCTCCGGCCCGATGAGGATGCCCACGCGCAGGTCTTTCCGCTCCTCAAAGGGCGCGAGCGCCTGACGGATGTCGCCGTCGCGCGCCTCCTCCCAGGGCACGATGAGCACGTCCAGATCTGAAAACTCGCTCGCCAGCTGCGCAATCCTGCGCGGCTCCCGAACCTCCGGCACGTCCACGCGCGCGCACTGCTTGACCGCCTCGCGCGCGATCTTCTGCCAGCGGTCGATCCGTTTGGCGGCATCCTTGCCCTCCAGCCGCGTCACGCAGCGCTCCATCGCCACGGGCCGGACGGCATGGACGCCCAGCTCCGTGCACTTCTGGACGATCATCTCCATCTTGTCGCCCTTGGGCAGCCCCTGGTAGAGCGTCACCCGCGTGCGCGCCTCGCTCGTGCGCAGCGGCTCGACGATCTCCACCTGCACGCGACCTTCCTGCACCTGCGCGATCTTCGCCCGATAGCGCCAGGGCGCGCAGACCAGCTCGATCTCGTCGCCCACCGTCAGGCGCAGCACGCGCAGCGCGTGCCCGGAATCCTCCTCGCTCAGAAAGGCGCGTCCGCCTTCAACGCCGGCCTCGCCGGCAAAAAATCGATGCATGCGTCCCTCCATCACAACCGGGCCGCCAGGCACACCCAAGAGCCCTTCTCCAGGCGGTTGCAGACCGTGTAGCCCGCCTCGGCAAGCGCGCGCTGCACGTCCTCCTCGCGCTCGCGGATGATGCCCGAACAGATGAACGTGCCGCCGAGCAGCAGGTGCTGCTTCGCCGGGCCGCACAAAGCGCAGATCACGTCCGCGATGATGTTGGCCACGATCACGTCGGCCTTCTCCTGCGTCTTTTGAAGCAGGTCGCCGTGCACGACGCGCACGCATCCGGTCAGGCCGTTCTTCTCGGCGTTCTCCTGCGCGACCTTGACCGCCAGCCCGTCCAGGTCGATCGCCAGCACGTCGCCTGCGCCCAGCTTCGCCGCCGCCAGCGCCAAAATGCCGGAGCCGCAGCCCACGTCGATCGCCCGGCAGCCCTTCGTCACGTACTTCTCCAGCTGCTCCATGCACATGAACGTCGTCTCGTGCGTGCCGGTGCCAAAGGCCATGCCGGGATCCAGCTCCAGCACGAGGTCGCCTGCCTGCGCGTCATACGGCTCCCAGCTCGGCTTGATCACCAGATGCGCGCCCGCGCGGAAGGGCTTGTAGTACTTCTTCCAGTTCTCCGCCCAGTCCTGCTCCTGCACGTTGCGGTTGTCGATGGCCAGCGAGCCGATGTCAAAGCCCATGTTCATGCGCGCGATGTCATCAAGGCGCGCCCGCACGAGCATCAGCGCTTCCTGCGCGCTCGCGTCGCTGTGAAAATACGCCTTGACGAGCACGTCCTCGCTCATCCCGGCGAGCACATCCTCGTCGATCATGTCCCACATGCCGTCCGACTTCTTGCTGGACGTCACGTCATAGCGGTCCTCGATCATCGTGCCGACCGCGCCGGCGTTCATGAGCACCTCGCTGACGACGTCCGCGCCCATGGTCGTGGTGTGCACCGCGATTTCCATCCAATCCATATGTTCCTCCTGCGCATCGCGCCACTTCAAAAAGCCTGAATAAGACGGTCGCTCTTACTCAGGCTGAATCGCGCTATTTTTTGTCGAACTTCTCCTTGAAGCGCTCCGTGTTCTCCCGGATGTAGCTCTTGACCTGATCGCCGAAGCTCTTGCGCCGCTCGTACTCCCTGCCGTTGAGCGAATCCTCGAACTGGCGCAGCAGGTCCTTCTGCTTCTCGCTCAGGTGCTTGGGCACCTCCACGTGCACGGTGAAGAACAGATCGCCCCGGCCCGTGCCGCGCAGCTGCTGGATGCCCTGATTGCGCACGCGGAAGGACGCGCCCTCCTGCGTGCCCGCCGGCACGTTGTATTTCATGGTGCCCTCAAGCGTGGGCACGTCGATGTCGCCGCCCAGCGCCGCCTGCGAGAAGCTGATGGGCACGTCGCAGTACAGGTCGTAGCGGTCGCGCTTGAAGATCTTGTGCGGACGCACGTTGCACGTCACGTACAGATCGCCGGACGGCCCGCCGTTGCGGCCCGGCTCGCCCTCTCCCGGAATGGTCTTGAAGTTCTGGCCGTCGTCCACGCCCGCCGGCACGTTCATCGTGACCGTGCGCGTCACGCGGACAAAGCCGCTGCCGGAGCACTTGGCGCAGCGCTCCTTGATCGTCTTGCCCTTGCCGCCGCAGGTCTGACAGGTGCGCATCGTCTGCACCTGACCGAACGGGGAATTCATCGTCACGCGCTGCTGGCCGCTGCCGCCGCATGTGGGGCAGGTCTGCGGCTGGGTGCCCGGCTTGGCGCCGGTGCCCTTGCAGCAGTCGCACGTCGCATTGCGCTGGAACTTGAACTCCTTCTTGCAGCCGAACGCCGCCTCTTCAAAGGTGAGCGTCAGGTTGTACTGCAAGTCGCTGCCGCGCTGGGGCGCGTTCTGGCTGCGCGAACCGCCGCGGCCGCCGAAGCCGCCGAACGCGCCGTTGAACATGTCGAAAATATCGTCAAATCCGCCAAAGCCGCCGTAACCGGCGCCCGCGCCGCCCGTGCGCGGGTCCTCATGGCCGAACTGATCGTAACGCGCGCGCTTCTGCGGATCGGAGAGCACCTCATAGGCCTCGTTGATCTCCTTGAAGCGCGCCTCGGCTTCCTTGTCATTGGGATGCAGATCCGGGTGGCTGGCCTTGGCCGCCTTGCGGTATGCCTTTTTGATCTCGTCTTCCGAGGCGCCCTTGCTGATGCCCAGCACCTCGTAGTAGTCCCTTTTGTCTGCCACAGCAGTCACCACCTATTCTGTATAAACCGCGCGACGCCGCCGCCACTGCGTGACGGCGGCTTGCGCCTGATTGAATCTGTGCTCAGTGCACGTCGTAGTCGGCATCGGAAGCGCCGTCGCCGGTCGCATCCTGCGCCTGCTGCGCGCCGCCCTGCTGCTGGGCGTTGGGGTCCTGCTGCTGATAGATCTTGCCGAACACCGCGTAGACCTTCTGGGTGAACGCCTCCATGGCGGTCTTGATCTGCTCGGCGTCGTTGCTCTCGCGCACCTTCTTGAACTCGGCGAGCTCGTTTTCCACCGTCGCCTTGTCCTCGGCGCTGAGCTTGTCGCCCAGCTCGCGCATCTGCTTCTCGATCTCAAAGATCATGGAGTCCGCACGGTTGAGGGTCTCGACCTCTTCCTTGCGCTTCTTGTCCTCCGCCGCATACTGCTCGGCTTCCTTGACGCGCTGGTTGATCTCCTCCTCGGAGAGGTTGGTGCTGGAGGTGATGGTCACCTTCTGCTCGTTGCCGGTGCCCAGATCCTTCGCGGAGACGTTCACGATGCCGTTGCGGTCGATGTTGAATGTGACCTCGATCTGCGGCACGCCGCGCGGGGCCGGCGCGATGCCGGTGAGCTGGAAGCGGCCCAGCGTCTTGTTGCCCGCGGCCATCTCGCGCTCGCCCTGGAGCACGTGCACCTCCACGGAGGTCTGGCCGTCGGCTGCGGTGGAGAAGATCTGGCTCTTGGTCGTCGGGATGGTGGTGTTGCGGTCGATCAGGCGGGTGAAGACGCCGCCCATCGTCTCAATGCCCAGGGACAGCGGGGTGACGTCCAGCAGCAGCACGTCCTTCACCTCGCCGCCCAGCACGCCGCCCTGAATCGCGGCGCCCACGGCGACGCACTCGTCCGGGTTGATGTTGCGGTAGGGCTCCTTGCCGGTCACCTTGCGCACGGCCTCCTGCACCGCCGGGATGCGGGTGGAGCCGCCGACCAGAATCACGCGATCGACCTCCTTGGCGGTCATGCCGGCGTCGCGCAGCGCGTTCTGCATCGGCGCGATGGTGCGGTCGACCAGATCGCGGGTCAGCTCGTCGAACTTGGCGCGGGTCAACGTGATGTCCAGATGCTTGGGGCCGGTGGCGTCCGCGGTGATGAAGGGCAGGTTCACATTCGTGCTCATCACGCCGGAGAGCTCGATCTTCGCCTTCTCCGCGGCTTCCTTGAGGCGCTGCATGGCCATGCGGTCGGCCTTGAGGTCGATGCCGTTCTCCTTCTTGAACTCGCCGGCAAGGTAATCGATGATGCGGTCGTCGAAGTCGTCGCCGCCCAGATGCGTATCGCCGTTGGTGGCCAGCACCTCGAAGACGCCGTCGCCGATCTCCAGCAGGGAGACGTCGAACGTGCCGCCGCCCAGATCGTAGACGAGGATCTTGTGGGAATCTTCCTTGTCAAGGCCGTACGCCAGGGACGCGGCGGTCGGCTCGTTGATGATGCGCAGCACTTCCAGACCCGCGATGCGGCCGGCGTCCTTGGTCGCCTGACGCTGGCTGTCGGAGAAGTACGCCGGCACGGTGATGACCGCCTGCGTGACGGTCTCGCCCAGGTACGCCTCGGCGTCGCTCTTGAGCTTCTGGAGGATCATCGCGGAGATCTCCTGCGGGGTGTACGCCTTGCCGTCGATGGTCACGCGCTTGTCGGTGCCCATGTCGCGCTTGATGGAGATGATGGTGCGGTCCGGGTTGGTGACGGCCTGGCGCTTGGCCACCTGGCCCACCAGGCGCTCGCCGCTCTTGGTGAAGGCGACGACGGACGGCGTGGTGCGCGCGCCTTCCGCGTTGGGGATGACGACGGGCTCGCCGCCCTCCATGACCGCGACACAGCTGTTCGTGGTGCCCAGATCGATGCCGATAATCTTGCTCATAATATGTTTCCTCCTGTCAAATCCCTGTAAAAAGGTTGAGTGATACGTCAGATTCAATATAGCCTCAGGCGATCAGCCTGCCACTACCTTCACCATCGCGTGCCGGATGACGCGGCCGCCGAGCTTGTAACCCTTCTGCAGCACCAGGCACACGGTGCCCGGCTCGCCCTCCTCGGCGCTGCCCTGCATCACGGCGTTGTGCATCTCGGCGTCAAAGGGCTGGCCCAGCGGATCGATCTCCTCCACGCCCATCTTGGAAAACGTCTCCTTCGTCTGGCGCAGCACCATGTCCACGCCGGACTTGAGCGCCGAATCCTCCTCGCCCGCGGCGGCCAGCGCGCGTTCGAGGTTGTCGATGACCGGCAGCAGCTTGTCGATCGCATCGCGTCGGCCGTCGTCATAGGCCTCCTGGCGGATGCCCTCCGTGCGGCGGCGGTAGTTGGCGAACTCCGCCTGCTTGCGCTGCGCCAGGTCGAGGTATTCCTCGCACTGCGCCTTCGTCTTTTCCAGCTCGGCGCTCAGCGCAGCCACGTCGATCTCCTGTTCAGGCGTCTGCTGCTGCGCCTCCTGCTGCTGTGCCGTTTCCTGCGGATTCATGGTCTCTTCGCTCATGTCTTTCGCCCTTTCCGGCTGGTTCTTCAGCCCTTCCGCGGCCTTGCGGATCTTCTCGCGAAGCGTCGCTTCGCGCTTCTTGTCCTTCTTCCTACTCATGTTCGTCATACTCATCCAGAATGGCCCCCAGCGACCTGCCCACCTGCGAGAGCACCGCCAGCGCCTTGCCGTACTGCATGCGCGTGGGGCCGATCAGACCGATGGTGTTCACCCGGCCGTCGCTCAGGCGGTAGCTCGCCGTCACCACGGAACAGTCGCGCGTCTCCTCCAAGCCCGTCTCCGGCCCGATGCGCACCGAGATCTCCATTTCGCCGTTGCGTTCCAGCAGCGAGACGACCTTCTCGCGCGTCTCCAGCACGCTCAGCAGCGCCTTCGCCTTGTCCACGTCCGAATACTCGGGGAAGCCCAGCAGGTTCGAGCGCCCGCCGATGGACAGCGTCACGGCGTCGCTTCCCGCGGCTTCCGGCTGCTGCTCGGCCATCGCCTGCACGATCTGCCTGAGGCCCGTCGCGCAGCTGCCGGACAGGCGCGTAAGCGCGTCGGGCAGTTCGCTCAGCCGCAGGCCCTCGAGCTGGCTGCTCAGGATGCGGGAGACCATGTACAGCTCGTCTGCGGCGATGCTCGCGTCCAGATCCAGCAGGCTCTGGCGCACCGCGCCGCCGCGCGTCACCAGGATGAGCAGCACCCGCCGCTCGGCCACCGGCACGAGCTGCAGGTGGCTGAGCACCTGTTCGCTGCGCGGCGTGCGGGTCATCACCGCCGAGGTGTAATGCGTCATGCTGGCCAGCGCCTTGGCGATGCGCATGGACATGTCGTCCACCTGATGCACCCGCCGGTCAAAGCACTGGTTGATGAACGCCGTCTCCTCCACGCTCAGCGGCGGCGGCTTGAGCATCTGGTCCACGTACAGGCGGTATGCCTTGTTGGAGGGCACGCGCCCGGCCGAGGTGTGCGGGGAATCCAGATACCCCAGCTCCTCCAGATCGCTCATCTCGTTGCGGATCGTCGCCGAGGAGAGCTTCTGTTCATACTTGCGGGAAATCGTTCGGGAACCGACGGGCAGCGCGGTCAGGATGTAATCATCGATGATCGCCTGCAAGATGCGATACTTGCGGTCGATGCGATCCATCCGGCACGCCTCCTTTCGGTTTTGTTAGCACTCTTCTTGTTTGAGTGCTAATCAGCGTGATAAAGATAACACGCCCGCCCGCTTTTGTCAACAGCCTTTTCGCATCTTTTTGCGCCAAATTGCGCCCGGCTGCAAACGTTGAATCCGCGATAGCGACACTTGGGCGGCCGGTTGCCGGTTTCAGCCGCCGAATTGCGGTTTTGAATCCGTCTCCTCCATCATCGCCACCAGCACGGCGTTCATCACCTGCATGCCGCGCGGCGTCAGGCGCAGGCGGTCATGTTCGCGCGCCATGAGGCCGCCGCGCGTCATCCGCGCGATCGTCTCCGGCCAGACGGCCTCCGGCGCCGCGCCGAAGTCCCGCGCAAAGCGCGCCGCGTCCACGCCGCGCACCATGCGCAGCCCCATCATCATCCGCTCGAACATCCGCGCCTCGCGGCTCTGCTCCCCTTCCGCCTCGCGCGCGGTCTCGCCGCTCTCCGCCACGCGCAGATAGGCTTCCCAATCGTCCGGATTATAAAACCGCCGGCCGTCCAGATCGCTGTGCGCGCCGAGGCCCACGCCCAGATATGGCAGGCAGGCCCAGTAGACGAGGTTGTGCCGGCACGCGCGGCCCGGTCTCGCGTAGTTGGAGACCTCGTACTGCGCGTAGCCCGCCTCGCCCATATGCGCCGCGGTGATGTCGTCCATCTTAAGGAGCGCGTCCTCGTCCGGCAGCGGCGCGCACGCGCCCGCCAGCACCGCATCGTGCAGCGGCGTCCCTTCCTCCAGAATCAGGCTGTAGCAGCTCAGGTGCTCCGGCGCGAGCGCGATGGCCTCGCCCAGCGTGCGCGCCCACTGCGCAGGCTGCTGCCCCGGCAGGCCGTACATCAGGTCGAGGTTCAGGTTGTCAAAGCCCGCGCTGCGCGCCATGCGCACGGCCTCCTTCGCCTGCGCGGCGGTATGGATGCGCCCCACGGCGGCCAGCAGGCCGTCGTCAAAGCTCTGCACGCCCAGCGACAGCCGGTTGACGCCCGCCGCGCGATACGCGCGCAGGTTGTCCATCGTCAGCGTGCCGGGATTGCCTTCCATGGTGATTTCGGCGTCCGGCGCGATGTCAAACGCCGCCCGCGCCGCATCCAGCAGCCGCTGCACCTGCGCGCCGGTGAGCAGCGTCGGCGTGCCGCCGCCCAGGAACACCGTGCGCACGCGTCGGCGGCCAAAGAAGGCTGCCTGCGCGCGCAGCTCGCGGCAGACAGCCTCCACGTAGCGCGCCCGCTGCGACAGTCGTCCCGCGAAGGACGCAAAGTCGCAGTAGGCGCATTTTTTGACGCACAGCGGAATGTGCACGTACAGGGAAATCGCTTCTTGCATGTCGGTCACTCGTCCATCTTGAGCACGGCCATGAACGCCTCGCTGGGCACCTGCACGCTGCCCAGCTGGCGCATGCGCTTCTTGCCCTCCTTCTGCTTTTCCAGCAGCTTGCGCTTGCGCGTGATGTCGCCGCCGTAGCACTTGGCCAGCACGTCCTTGCGCATCGCCTTGACCGTCTCGCGCGCGATGACCTTGCCGCCGATGGCCGCCTGAATCGGGATCTCGAACATCTGGCGCGGGATGACGTCCTTGAGCTTCTCCGCCATGCTGCGCCCGCGCGCGTAGGCGCGGTCCTTGTGCACGATCATGGAGAGCGCGTCGCACACGTCGCCGTTGAGCAGCATGTCCAGCTTCACCAGGTCGCTCTGCTGATAGCCGAAGAACTCGTAATCGTAGCTGGCGTATCCGCGGCTGCGGCTCTTGATCTGATCGAAGAAGTCGAAGATGATCTCCGAGAGCGGCATCTCGTAGTGCAGGCAGACGCGGTTGCCCTCGTAGACCATGTCCTTGAAGATGCCGCGCTTGTTCTGGCAGGTCTCCATCAGCGCGCCGACGTACTCCTGCGGCGTGTGGATGCTCGCCTTGACGTACGGCTCCTCCATGAACTCGATCTCGCTGGCGGGCGGCAGGTTGGAGGGGTTGTCCACGTCCAGCACGCTGCCGTCCGTCCTGTGCACCTTGTAGACGACGCTCGGCGCGGTCGTGATCAGGTCGAGGTCGAACTCGCGCTCCAGGCGCATGGTGATGATCTCCATGTGCAAAAGGCCCAGGAAGCCGCAGCGGAAGCCATAGCCCAGCGCCTGGCTCGTCTCCGGCTCAAAGCTCAGCGATGCGTCGTTGAGGCGCAGCTTTTCCAGCGCCTCCTTGAGGTTCTCGTAGTCCGCGCCGTCCACCGGATAGATGCCGCAGAAGACCATCGGCGTCGCCTGCCGGTAGCCCGGCAGCATCTGCGCGGCGGGGTTGGCGTCGTCGGTGATCGTGTCGCCCACGCGCGTGTCGTGGATGTCCTTGATGGACGCGGCGATGTAGCCGACGTCGCCCGCGCGCAGCGCGTCCGCAGGCGCGTAGCCCGGACTGCGGAAGCCGACCTCCACCACGTCAAAGCACGCGCCGGTGTTCATCATGCGGATGCGCATGCCCGGGCGCACGCTGCCCGACACGATGCGCACAAAGCAGATCGCGCCGCGGTAGTTGTCATAGAAGGAATCGAAGACCAGCGCCTGCAGCGGCGCCTGCTCATCGCCCGTGGGCGCGGGCATCATCGTCACGACGCTCTCGAACACATCGTCGATGCCCAAGCCCACCTTCGCGCTGATGCGCGGCGCTTCGCTCGCGTCCAGGCCGATGATCTCCTCGATCTCCGCGCGCACCTCGTCCGGCCGCGCGCTGGGCAGATCGATCTTGTTGATCACCGGGATGATCTCCAGATTGTGTTCCAGCGCCATGTACACGTTGGCCAGCGTCTGCGCCTCCACGCCCTGCGTCGCATCCACGACCAGCAGCGCGCCCTCGCACGCGGCCAGCGCGCGGGAGACCTCGTAGGTGAAGTCGACGTGGCCGGGGGTGTCGATCAGATTGAGCGCATAGGTCTGCCCGTCGCGCGCCTTGTAGTGCATGTGCACGGCCTTGCTCTTGATGGTGATGCCGCGCTCGCGCTCCAATTCCATGGAGTCGAGGATCTGCTCGACCATCTCCCGCTTCTCATAGACGCCGGTCTTCTCCAGCAGGCGGTCGGCCAGCGTGGACTTGCCGTGGTCGATGTGCGCGATGATACAGAAATTGCGGATTTTCTCCATGCGTTCGTTTGCCAAAGTGTGTTCCTCCGTTTACAGGTCATGGGGTGTACGTCCACGCGCCCAGCAGCATCAGCGCAAAGCCGCCCGTGATCAGCAGACAGACCCAGATGGAATGGTATTTGAGGCGGATGCCGCCCAGATTGTACACGGTGATCAGCGCGTCGCCCATAAAGGCGAAGATCGCGCCCAGCGCGCCCAGCACGCCGGAGAGCGGCAGCGGCCAGGGCCGAAACAGGCTGGAGGCCGCCAGCGCCACGGCGGACGCCGCCGTCAGCGCGGGCACCGCGCCGGTGACGCCCGCCAGCGCGCGCAGAAAGAGCAGCTGGCGCGTGTTGAGCATCACCATGGAGACATAGAGCACTGCATGCACGGTCAGCATGACGATCATCGCGCATTGCAGCACGATGTTGCTGGGCACGCCCTGCGCCGCATAGTGAAAGAAATTGTGCATGAGCATCACGGCGAACGCGCCCGCGCGCAGCATCGTCGCCGCCAGATACTGCTGGCGCACGCCCGCGCTGACGGGCCGGTAGTCGCTGTCCATCGCACAGGACAGCCAGAGCAGGCACAGCGCCGCGGCCATCGCGCCCATGGCGGCGCCCCGCGCCACCATGCCCAGCGCGGCGAGCAGCATCAGGAAGAGCGCGCCGCAAAAGCGCAGGCTCCTGCCCCGCGCGTCCAGCCGCGCAAAGAGCAGCACCTGTTCGCCAAACCAGCGCGCCAGCTTTTCCATCCCGTCGTCGATGTGCTCGCTGCTCTCGCGCATCACCAGATCCATCTTTTCATCGGTGCTCACCCGCGAAAACAGGCCCGCGATGTTGCGGCCCAGCGTGCCGAAGTAGAGCTGCATGCGCCAGCCGACCGGCGAATGGCTCAGCAGGATCATGCGCGGCTTCATCGCCGCCGGGATGCGCTCGCACCATCGGTCGATCAGCCGCTCAAAGTACTCGTCGATCAACGATCGTTCTCCTTTCCAGCCTTTCCAATCCGGCCGGATGCTGGTATAATGTACCCATCCACATCGGAAGGAAGTGTGCCGCATGAATCCACGTCTACAGAAAACCGCAGACGCCCTGCGCAGGCGCGGCTTTGACGCCGCCGTGTTCGATACCGCCCGGCAGGCCGTCGACTTCATCCTCGGCGATCTGCCCGCCGCGCAGGAGGTCGGCATGGGCGGCAGCGTCACGCTCGCCCAGATCGCGCTGTCCGACGCGCTGCGCGATGCCGGGCACACGGTGCACTGGCATCAGGACGCGCCTGCCGGGGAGGGCGCGGCCATCCGCCGCCGCGCGATGAACGCGCCGGTGTACGCCGCCTCCATCAACGCCCTCACCGAGGACGGGCTGATCGTGCAGATCGACGGCACGGGCAACCGCGTCGCCGCCATGTGCTTCGGCCCGCAGACCGTCTACCTCATCGCCGGGCGCAACAAGCTCGTGGCGGGCGGCTACGCGCAGGCCGTGCGCCGCATCAAGCAGGTCGCCTGTCCGCTCAACGCGCGCAGGCTGGGGCTGAACACCCCGTGCAGCGAGGAGGGCGGCCGCTGCGACGTCTCGCGCTGCACGCGGCCCATGTGCAACCTCTTCCTGGCCATCGAGCACGCGCCAAACGCCAAGCGCACGCAGGTCGTGCTCATCGACGAGGACCTCGGCTATTGACGCAGGCGGAAACGCGAGGACTCCGCCCCAAACCCCGGCGCATGCGCCGGGGCTTTTCTATGGCCGCCTTTCAGGAAAGCGCCGCGAAGCGTGCATGGGAGTCAAGGGGCGAAGTCCCTTTTCGGGGGCCGTGCCTGCGGCTGCGGCGCCCCCGCCTCGCCCCCATCTCAGCGCTTGGCGCCCTTCGTGCCCGCGGCCACCTTTTGCAGGATGGTCGAATCGAATGCGTAGACGTTGTGATTCTTGTCGGCGTGGGCGCGCAGCGCGTCCTGCACCATGCGCTCCACCAGCTCCGAGAAGCTCACGCCGCACTCCTTCCACAGGTAGAAGGCCAGCGAGCCGGGAATCGTGTTCGGCTCGTTGACGTAGAGCACGTCGTTCTCGTCGAGGATGTAGTCGATGCGCACCGTGCCGCGGCAGTCGAGCAGCTTGAAGATCTCGCGGGTCATCGTCTGGATGCGGTCGGTCAGCTCGTCGCCGATGGGCGCGGGCACCACGCGCGACAGGCTCTTCATTCCGCGGCTGCTCTCGCCCTTGGCGCCCGCGTTGCGCAGGTACTTTTCAAAGAAGTTGAGGAACTTGTCGCCGGTGGAGGGCACGGGCATCTCGCACACGGAGACGCGCACGTCCTCGTCGTAGCCCAGCGCCGCGCAGTTGATCTCCACCGGGTTGGCGATGCCGACCTCCACGAGGATGCGCCGGTCGTAGGACGCGGCCAGATCGAGCGCGGCCTCCAGCTCCTGTCGGTTGTTGGCGCGGGAGACGCCGATGGACGAGCCGAGCGCGGCGGGCTTGACGAACGCCGGATACTTGATCTTGTGCTCGATCTCCTCGATCACCTGCTCGCGCTGCGATTCCAACTGCGCGCGGGTGTACCAGACGAAATCCAGCACCGGGAAGCCCGTGCCGCGCAGCATCTGCTTCATGGCGATCTTATCCATGCCCACGGCGGAGCCGAGCACGCCGGAGGAGGCGTATGGGATGTTCGCCATCTCCAGCAGGCCCTGCAGCGTGCCGTCCTCGCCGTGCAGGCCGTGGAGCACCGGGATGGCGACGTCGATGTGCGCGACGGGCGCGGGCACCTTGGCAAACAGGCCCGCGCGCTGCGGCGGCCACGCCCACAGGTCGCCTGCGTTCGCGCTCACGTCGAGGTTCACGCGGGTGACGCCCTTGCCCATGGGGTTGAAGTCGCGGAATGTCTCGATCGACCGGAGCGCCTCGCCCGTGTACCAGAGGCCCTCGCGGGAGATATACACCGGGATCACGTCAAATCCCGCGCCCCTGGCCGCCTCGATCAACTGCATGGCGGAGATGATGGACACGTCATGCTCGCAACTGCGGGAACCGAAGATCACCGCAACGTTCAGTTTGCTCATCTTTTCATCGCTCCTCACTCGCTGTAATTATCCGGCAGATCGTTTTCATAGAGCACCACGTCGCCCGCGCGCATCATGCCATGCAGCACTTTTGTGCTCTCCTCCAGACTGCTCACCACATGTATCCGTTCCTGCGGGAAATCCTTTGCAAGCAGCCCGTCGACGATGGGCTGCGTGTGTCTTTTGCCGACCAGAATGGCCACGTCGGCGCTTTCGGCCATCTGCTCGCCGAAGGCGCGGTTGAATGCGGCCTCCTCGCCGCCCAGCTCGACCATGCCCGGCGTGATCACGATGCGCCGCCCCGGAAACGCCTTGAGCACGCGCAGCGCGGCCTTTGCGCCGACCGGGTTCGCGTTGAACGCGTCGTCGATGATCGACACGCCCGCGCCGCCATCGAGCAGCTCCAGGCGGTGTTCCACCGGCTGGCAGCGGGAGACGCCCAGCGCGATCTCGTGGGGCGTCATGCCCAGCGCGCGCGCCGCCGTGCAGCACAGCAGCAGGTTCGCGATGGCGTGCTCGCCCAGCAGCCGCGTCCGGCATGCAGCCCGCTCGCCGGTCTCTCTGTCCACGAGCGTGAAGCGCGTGCCAAACGGGCCCCACTCGATGTCCTCGGCCTCCACCAGATCGCCCGGCATGTACTTGCGCTCAAGCGGGCAGCGCGCGCAGAGCTCTTCACAGATTGCCCCGTCCCGCGCAAAAATCGCCGTGCCATTTTGCGGCAGGCCGTCAATCAGCTCATACTTCGTGTCGCGGATGCGCTCGATCGTGCCGAACGTGTCCAGATGCTGCGGGCCCACGGAGGTGAGCAGGCCGATCGTAGGATGCACCAGATCGGCCAGCTCGCGGATGTCGCCCACGTGGCGCGCGCCCATCTCCGCGATGAACACCTGATGGCTGGGCATGAGCTGCTCGCGGATGACGCGCGTCACGCCCATCGTCGTATTGAAGCTCGATGGCGTGGCCAGCACGCTGTACTTGACCGAGAGGATGTCGCGCAGCAGGAACTTCGTGCTCGTCTTGCCGTAGCTGCCCGTGATGCCGATCCTGATGAGGTTTGGGTTGGCGGCCAGGCGCTTCTTCGCGTCCTCCACAAACTGCCGGTTGATGTGCTTTTCCACCGGCAGCACGCACAGCGCGGCCAGCGCGATGAGCGTCGGCTCCAGCGCGGGCAGCAGGTAGAGCAGCACGTCGCTCACCGCGCCCGCCGCCAGCGCCAGCACGAACGCCGTCGCCGCGTGCGTGGCGATCAGGCGTTTGACGCGCTCGGTGACGACGAAGGGCTTTTTGAGCTTCTCGCGCCGCGCGCGCAGAAAGAGCAGCGCCGCCATCGCCAGCACGAGCGCGATGCGCACGGGCACGCCTGCGCCCAGCACGAGCAGCATCACGCCCAGCGCCGCGAGCGCCACGCCGGGGATCAGCGTTTTCTGCGCATTGCGCCTGACGCTGCGGTAAAAGCCCGGCAGCTGGTAGCTCTCCAGCTGAAAGTAATGCAGCAGCCGCCAGCCGCTCAGCGGCAGGCAGAGCGCCATCGCCAGCGCCTGCACGATGTCAACGAGGATGTTCATGCCTTATCTCCCTTCCAGCAGGAAGCTGCGCGCGATGCGCAGAAACTTCGCGTTCTGTTCCAGATACGCAAAATGGCCGCAGCCCTCCTCCACGACGAGGCCGGCGTCCGGGATCATCTCCTGCATCTTCTGCCCCATCCACAGCGGGGTCTCCGTGTCCTGCGCGCCCCAGTAGAGCAGCGTGGGCGCCTGAATGTGCGAGAGCCGGTCCGTCAGATCCAGCGCGATCACGCGGTTGAACGTCCGGCGCATCTCCGGCGTGAGCGCGCGGTAGTCCGGCGAGCCGAACTTCTGCACCAGCGCCTCGCGTCCCTTTTCCGGCAGGCTGCCGAACAGGTGCGTCTTCTCCGCGGCGTTCATCGCCCCGCGCAGCCCCTTGTAGAGCCGCTGCCTGGCCGTCGCCCGGCCGCCTGCGGGCTTTTTGATGCCCGCCGCGCCGGTCAGGATCATCCTGCCCACGAGCTCAGGATATGTGCTATCCAGCAGGATTGCCACACGCGCGCCGAAGGAGTGCGCCACGATGTCGCACGGCGCCAGGTCCAGCGCGCGGATGACGCCCGCCGTCATCTCCGTGTATTCCTCCACGCCCCAGGGCTGCGGCGGCGGCAGGGCTTTGCCCTCCTTGCCGTGGCCCGGAAAATCGATCGCCGCCACGCGCATGCCGCCGGCGAGCAGATCAAACACGCTCTGCATCATCTTCGCCGAACAGCCCCAGCCGTGCAGCAGCAGCGCGGCGCGCTTCCCGCTGCCGCCCACCTGAACATCGACCTTTGCGCCGCAAATCTCCAGCTGCATGCTCCCGTTCACAACCCCATTCTTACCCATGATTTCGGATTTTCTTATTATACTCCATTTTTTGTCAAAATAAAAGAGGGCAACGGCGATTGACGGCCATTGTCCCGATCCGCGCCGGACGCTGCGCGCTCATGCGTGCTCATCGTGCGCGGCGTCAAACTCCTTATACATGATCAGCGCGTCCTCGCGGTTGTCCTCGTAGTAGCGCTTGCGATAGCCCACGTCCAGGAACCCGCACGCGTGATAGAGCGCCTGCGCCGCCGTGTTGGAGCGGCGCACCTCCAGCGTCATGAGCGCCATGCAGTTGTCCCGCGCCAGCTTCATGAGCGCCTCCATGATCCGCCTGCCGTATCCCCTGCGCCGGTAATCCGGGTGCACGGCCACGTTGCACACGTGCGCCTCGTCGAGCACCAGCCACATCCCCGCATACGCCAGAACGCGCCCTTCGCCGTCGTCGAGCACCAGCCAGCAGGCCACGACGTTCTCCTTCACGTCGTGCAGGATGGACTCCTCGCTCCAGGGCTGGGCAAAGCAGAGCGTCTCGATCTCGTGAATCTGGCGGACGTCCGTCTCGCGGATCGTCCGGATAAACGGCTCAGCCATGGGCGTCCTCCCTGGCGGCGGCCAGCTTTGCCGCGCGCTCGCGCTCCGCCTGCGGCGCGCGCAGGTAGAGCGGCAGCAGCGTCATGCAGTCCATAAACCGCGCCTCGTCCTGCGCATAGACCGCCGCCAGCGCGCACGCGCTTCCCGCGCGCAGCCCCGCGTGCTGCGCGGGCGCAAAGCACGCCCGCTCGCCCAGCCGCTTTTCAATCGCCTCGCGCAGAACCGGCACGCCGTCGCCCAGAAACAGCGCCCGGCGGCCCGTCGCCGCCACGCGGTCAAGGAACGCGTCGAGCTTTTCAGCCGCGTCCTCCATGATGCGCACCGGCGGCATGCCGCCCTCAAACATCGCGCCGTAGACCTGCTGCGCGCGCGCGTCGAGGACGGGACAGATCACGCCGTCAAATTCGACGGCATTGGCCGCCAGCGCCTCCAGCGCGTCGATGCCGATGCAGGGCTTGCCGCACGCGTGCGCCAGCGCCTTGACCGTGGACACGCCGATGCGCACGCCGGTAAAGGAGCCGGGGCCCGTCACCGCGCCGAAGAGGTCGATGTCCGCAGGCGTCAGCGCGCACAGTTCAAGCGCGTGATCCACCATCGGCATCACCCGCTGGGAGTGCGTCTTGCCGCTGGTGAGCTGGAGTTCGCAGACAATCCGGCCGTCCATGGAGACGGCCACGCCGCACGCCGGGCCGGACGTATCAATCATCAGGATGTTCATCGTCGTTCTCCATTCTCTTTCGAATCGCTTCCAGCCGCGCCGCGTCAAACGCTCCCGATGGGATGAGCGCAATTTCGCGGGCCGCGCCGTCCTGCGCGTAGCGGATGGACACCGTCAGATGGTCCTCCGGCATCGCCTCCTCCGCCATCTGCGGCCACTCGATCAGCGACGCGCCGTCGCGCGCGGGAATGAACTCGTCAAGGCCCATCTCATAGAGCGCGTCCGCGCCCTCGATCCGGTACAGATCGAAATGATACAGCCGCATATCGCGGCCCTCGTGGATGTTGAGGAGGGTGAAGGTGGGGCTTGGCACCGGGCCTTCGACGCCCATGGCGCGCGCCGCTGCGCGCGTGAGCACGCTCTTGCCCGCGCCCATCTCGCCCTCCAGCAGCACCACGTCCCCCACGCGCAGGCAAGCGCCAAGGCATCGGCCCAGGCGCTGCGTCTGTGCTTCACTCGTGCTCAGATAGGAATCCATGATTCACCTGTTTTTCTGCGCGGATCGGCCGCGCCGTTTGGTTGCATCATTATAATATGCCGGCCTGAGGCTGTCAAGCCGCCCGCGTCACGTGTGCCGCCCGCCAAACACGCGGTCAAACAGCGCGTGCGTCCATGCGGGCCGCGTTCGTCCCTCGTCCTGCCAGCCCATCAGCAGATCGACGGTATAGGCCAGCTCCTTGCGCCGCTTTTGGCGCCAGCGCGCGTCGCGCGGCAGCGTCGCCGCCCATCCCTTCGCGCAAAAGCCCACGCGCCGCGCCGTCCACACCGCGCGCCGCAGGTGGTAATCGCTGGTGACCACCAGCACGCGCCTGCCCTTTGCGCCGCCCAGCAGCCGCGCGCAAAAGCGCAGGTTCTCCATCGTCACCTGCGAGCGGTCTTCCAGCCGGATCGCGCAGCGCGGCACGCCCGCCGCCTCAAGCAGCGCGGCCATCACCGCCGCCTCGCTGACCGCGTGCCCGGGCGTCCTGCCGCCGCTGGCGATCACGACATCGGACAGGCCCTTCGCGTGCGCCGCCGCCGCGGCCGAAACGCGCGCGCGCAGCTCCGGCGGCGGCGCGTCCTGCGCATCCAGCTCGTAGCCCAGCAGCACGATCGCGTCGTACGTCATAGCGCCCGGATGATCGCCCGCAGCTGCGCGGGCGTGTGCGCGATGTGCGTCGCGCCCGCCGCGCGCAGGCAGGCCTCGTCCCGGAAGCCCCACGTCACCGCCACACAGGGGATGCCCGCGTTGCGCGCCGTGATCACGTCCACGTCGGAATCGCCGACGTACACCGCCTCCTGCGCCGTCACGCCCAGCTCGGCCATCGCCGCGAGCACGCTGTCCGGCGCGGGCTTCCTGGCACGGGACGGATCGTCGCCGACGGCTGCGCACATCCGCTCGCCGAAGTACGCGCGGCTGAGCTGCTTGACCGCAAAGTCAATCTTGTTGGAGACGATGGCGTGCCGGACGCCCGCCGCGGCAAGCGCATCGAGCGCTTCCACGATGCCGTCGTACGGCTTCGTCGTGTCCCGGCTGTGCGCGCCGTAGTGGCGCGTGAAGTCCGAAAGCGCCTGCTCAAACGCCGGATTCTCCGCGCCGCCCGGCACGGCGCGCTCCATCAGCTTGCGGATGCCGTTGCCCACGAAGCTGCGCACCTCGTCCATCGTGCGCGCAGGCATGCCGTTTTGCGCGAGCGCCGCGTTCGTGCTGGCCGTCAGATCGCCGAGCGTGTCCAGCAGCGTGCCGTCCAGATCCCAGATTACCGCTTTGATGCCCATCCCTGTCCCTCGCTTTCTCCTCCTATTGTATCGCGCGCGCGCATCCGCGTCAATCGGCAAAACAGACGCCTTGCGCTGCGCACCGTTTCGGCGTATAATGGGGGTCACACAGGAGAGGAGGCACCCCATGAATCAGGAAACCATGCGCCGTATTCTGGAGGAGACGGCTTATATCCGCATCGGCGGCAGCGAGCAGGAGCTCGCCTGCGCGCAGTATCTGGCCGCCGAGTGCGAAAAGCTCGGCCTGAGCGCCCATCTGGAGGCGTTCGACGTGCCGATGTCCACCATCCATCAGGCCACGCTGACCATCGACGGCCGCGAGATCCGCTGCAAGGGCTATCTGTGCGCCGGCAGCAGCGAAGTCGAAGCGCCGCTTCACTACCTCAATCAGACCGATCCCTGTTCGCTCGCCCAGTGCCGCGGCAAGATCGTGCTCATCGACGGCATCCTGCGCTACTGGACGTATCAGGACATCGTCGCCAACGGCGCGGTCGGCTTCATCACCTGCGACGGCAACGCCGGCTTCGCCGATTCGGACATCGACCAGCGCGAACTGCGCGCCCACGTCAGCCACGGCGTGCTCATGCCCGGCGTGAGCATCCACGTCAGGGACGCCATCGCGCTGATTGCGGGCGGCGCGCAGCGCGCCCGGATCACGCTTGACCAGCAGGAACACACGGGCCGCTCGCACAACGTCATCTGCGATCTGCCGGGCGAGACGGAGGAGACGATTGTGCTCACCGCGCACTACGACTCCACGTCGCTCTCCACCGGCGCGTATGACAACATGTCCGGCTGTATCGGCCTGCTGGCCGCCGCGCAGGCGTTTGCAAACACGCCCCACCGCCGCAGCCTGCGCCTGATCTTCTGCGGCAGCGAGGAGCGCGGGCTGCTGGGCTCCAAGGCCTACTGCGCCGCGCACGAAGAGGAGCTGGGCCATGTCGTGCTCAACGTGAACCTGGACATGATCGGCTCGATCATGGGCGGCTTCATCGCCGTGTGCACGTCCGAGGAGCAGCTCGTGCACTACATCCAGTACGCCTCCGCCATCGAGGGCTTCGGCCTCAAGGCGCGTCAGGATGTCTACTCCAGCGATTCCACGCCGTTTGCGGACAAGGGCGTGCCGGCCGTCTCCTTCGCGCGCATCGCGCCGGCGCAGACGGCGACCATCCACAACCGCTACGACACGCTCGACCTGCTGAGCACCGCGCAGCTGGAGCGGGACATCGCGTTCATCAACGGCTTCCTGCGCACGATGGCCGACGCGGCCTGCTTCCCCGTCGCGCGCGAGATGCCCGAAAAGATGGTGGACAAGCTGGACATCTACCTCAACCGCAAGCGCGACAAGGACGCGTAAGGAGGCGGGCGGATGGCCGGCATACGAATTGCACAGACCACGCGCGAGGAGCGCGAGCGCATCGTCGCGCAGTCGCTGGGCGAGATGGAGGCCGCCTGCGACGGCTGCGCCGCGGGCCTGTACGAGATGTATCAGGACTACATCGAGGGCCGGCGCGAGCTGCACGAGATCAACGCTTCCTTTCGCGCCGGTTACGTCAGCGGCCGGACAGGCCCGACGCGCACCGGCTGCGGCATGGGCGAATGAGCGGCATGAGCGACAGACCGGACGGAAGCAGACGCGCTTCCGTCCGGTCTTTTTGTGTGTGCATTTTCATCGTGAGCCTATCCCAAACGCTGTTCGGGACGCAAACAGAGCAAAACCGGTTCAGGACGGCAGCAGGCCTGTCCGGCTGCCGTCCTGTAGGCATCATAACGCCGGTGGGGATGGATGACAGGCAGCGAAGCCGCTCATCTTTCCCCTTGACAGCCGGCCCCGGCAGTCATGCATTTGCACACCCTCATCTCCAAGCAAAAGGCGCTGCCTCTCTTGGCTTCCTTGAGCCATTTTGAGACAGCGCCTTTTTGTGCCCCGCAAGCACCCCCGAACTTGAGCAGGGTCGTGGCATCCGTGACGTCCTCTTTTGAAGAAATCCATGCCTGCGAACGTGCGCATGGAACAGCCGTCTTACGCCGCTTATTGCGCATCCGGCAGCTCGATCAGCTCCGGGAATACCGTCACGGAATACTGTGCGCCCCATTCGTCCATGGCGGCTTGGAATACCTCGTCCTTCCTGGTCTGCGCGGCTTCCTGCGCCATGGCTTCAAATGCGTCCCCGCTCAGTTCCACCATGCCTTCCGGTACGTCGGACAGATAGCGGATCAAGTGGACACCGGAATTCGTCACCACCGGTTCGCTGACATCGCCAATCTGTTTCAAAGCCATCGCCGCATCGCAGAATTCCGCCTCATAGACGATGGACTGCGCGTGCACCATATACCCCTGCGGGCAATCGAGCATCTCTTCATCCTCGCCATACAAGGCAATCAGGCTGTCAAACGATTCGCCCGCCGCAAGCTTTTCCTGAATCTCGTCCAGCGTGCCTTGCAGCCGCGGCAGAGCCTTTTCCCGGATCGACAGAATCTGCGCCTGCAGGTTATCCATCTCGCCGATAAGCAGATGTCGTTCCGCTTCTGCCGCATCCTCCAACGAATTCCGGATGATCTCCATTTTGCTCCGGCAAACGTCAATTTCACTCAAAACATCTTCGGGGAAGGAAAGGAAAATCTGCGATACCGCCCGATAGCCATCTGGAATATAATACACGGTCTGCCCATAGACGCCGGTATAGCGCTCATACTGCTCAATGTCGTCCTCAAACAACGCCCTGTCCGGCTCAGCATGGTGTTCAAGGTAATACGCCTGAACCTCTTCGTCGCTCAACACAACGGCATCCGTTATCGCAGCATACAGCCTGTCGTATCCGGCGTAACGCACCGCCGTCTGATACAGACCGTCCACCGTACAGCCGCTTCTGTGCAGATAATCCCTTGCCATCTCCTGCGCCGTTTCATCATCCATAAAGCCGGCGTAGAGGGATTTGTAATCTTCGACAAAGTACGCCAGCGTCTGCGCATAGGCGTCCTCTGCCTGCTCCATGAGCGCCGCAGCTTCCTCCTCGGTAAAGGTATTGAAACCATAATCCTCAACCGCGTTATCCATGATACAATGCGATGCCAGAGAATTCAGGGCACGGTCGCGGATATGAATATAGTCGTCCTCCGTCAATGTGATATCGCCGTATGCCCATCACGCAGCAGCGGGTACGTGCCGTTGTAGATGTTCTCCGGGGTGCAGGCAACCGGCACGCCGTCATCGCCGGCAACCGCAATCACTTTCACATCGTCATTGACGAAGTACTGGCCGGATACAATGCCGATGGCGAACTTGTCCGCCGCGACGGACGCGACGATGTCCTGCTCGGTGTAGACGGCGTTGCCGTTCTCATCGTAGTAGGAACCATGCACATTCAGCCCCTCAACCCAGTAGTCGCTGCCCTTGATGATCTTGTCGGCCAGCGTCTCGCCCATGGAGTAAGAGGTCGGATAGGCATGCGCCTCAATCTGCGCATCCGCGAATTCACCGGTCAAACCCATCTCGCCCCAGGTGCGGATGTTCTCTTCCTCACCGCGGGCATACGAAGCTTCAAACGAGGTGCCTGCCCAGCCGCCGTTGCGGGCGCAGCCGAAGATGCCGTCCAGCTGATCCATGGTGATGGAATCGATCGACAGATCCTTGTTGACGATGACCGCAAACGCAGCCTGATAGCCGTTCATGTCCGCGGAACCCTTGTACGGGTTGAGCTCCAGCGGCTGAGAGTTGAGCATGCGCTCGTAGGGCATGATGTCATAGAAGCCCGGCTCCTCGACGATGACCATGTCGGCCTTGTCGTAGTACAGCGGGGTCAGCATGACTTCCTTTCCCGGAAGGTTCCACGTGATGTGGGCATCCGGGTAGATCTCGTTGAATCCGTCGGCCCAGAGTTCGGCAAGGTTGCCCGTCGCCAGCGCGCTGTGGCCCCAGATCTCGATCCAGCCCTCAATGTCTTCTTCCACAACGTAGTCGGGCAGATCGGAAAGATCGAAGGTAGCCATGCTTGCCATCCGGGCAGGTGACTTCATACCAACCGGAGTTCGATTTGTCCAGTACGATGATCTCGGTTTCCTTCGCATACTTACTGAGAATCCGGTAATCCGTACCCGGGCCGGAGCGCAGGCGCAGCGGATCGCGCTGGGTGGTCACCTTGTAGATCAGGATGTCGTAAACGGTGGTCTGGTATTGCTGGGTGACAAGGCCCACCTGCGGGGTCATGGCAGCGGGCACCGGCGCTCGGAGGATACATCCTTCAGTGAGGCGTGTCCATTTGCCATCCACATCAATGGGGTGGATGAGCGTCAGCTCCCACTCTCCGTTCAGGGTTTCCGTAACAGTGCAGGACTGGGGAATGATGATGCCCAGACCGTTGTTGGAGAAATCTTTGCAGTCTGCCGGATAGACGCAAATCAAAGGCAATCACCTCCTGAAGGCATAAAGAAAGCGCCGCAAAGGCGACGCCGGGTATATTGTTTCGGTTTAGAAGTTTAATCAAAGAAAAAACATATTAAAGCTGACGATAAAACACCAGTTGACGAATATTCGCAATTTATCAGTTAATATCAGATACACTTATGTATCCTGCATTTCCTTCCAAATCTTTAACGAAAACCCATCCATTTTCTTGTTGAGCACTTACGTCGAGACTTGTTCCATTTTTCAGTTCCATAATTTCTGGCCAATCGCTTCCGGGGCCAGTGCGCAGCGATGTTTTGCTTGTTGTTTTGCTGCGATACCCGCCCATAGTATATGTGCTTTCGCGTAGCTGATTTAACTCTGTTTCAGTCCACACTCACTATCACAGTTAGGCATAATCAGAAAATGCCCTTCTCCAGTCAAAGGTTCGATCGCTCCATACGCATACCGATATTCCCGTATGTGATGGCATGGAACGCTGGGACGCTGCCCCTTGATAGACCAACAGTATTTGGGTTTATTGATCCGGCCGAAACCGGCTTCATCCTGAAACATCAAGCGTACTTTTGGCCCACCCAATTTCTGCATTTTGGCTACGGTTGCTTTAATTTTTTTGAGGCTTCTATAGCCTCCTCGCTTGCCTTTTTCGGATGCCTGGATCTTGGCATGATTTTTCTCCAGCCATGTCGATGGAGCACATAGTAGATCTGCGTATCACTTACCTTGTGCGGAACGGCTTTTTGATACGCTGCGGCGATCTCTTTTATATCTACCATTTCTCCTCGCTCAGCTCTTTCAATAAATGGCGCAAGAATAGCCGCTTCTTCCTCAAAACTCATGTTCCGGCGATTGCCCTTATAGTGGTTCTCTGCAATGGCACTGATTCCATTGCGTATATATCGTGAGATCAACTTACTTACTGTTGAGGCATGATATCCTGTCTTTTCTGCAATCTCCTCCAGCGTTTTCCCTTCTGCGCGCAACACAAGAACGTAAATCCTGCGCTCTACGTTCTTGCTTCGGTTCTTCTTTCGCGTCGCCTCTATTTCCAACAATTGGCTTTGTGATATTTCATATGATTTTGCCATCTTTCATCACCCATTACATTATACCACATTCTGGATTCTATTGGGTGTTTTATGAGAAAATAGTATAAGCCGGTGGTTTTACTTGGGGTCAGCAAAGCCCTCCCGCCGCAGGCGTTCAGCTTCCTGCAGCGGGAGGGCTTCTTCAATTGCACCAAAAGGGGTACGGGCGCGGGGATCCCTTATACCCGCAGCGCTTCCCCAATCTTTTCCATCAGCTCCGGGCCAAGCTCCAGATCCACAGCCTGCACATTGCTGTAGACCTGCTCCTTTCGGCTGGCGCCGATGATCGCGCTGGAGACATTCGGATTGGCCAGCACCCACGCCAGCGACATGTTGGTCAGGCTCATGCCCGCCTCGTCCGCGACTTTCCGCAGGCGCTCCACCTTCGCGAAATTCACATCCGTGAAGTAATCCTCGCGCATCCACGAGCCGATGGATGCATGCGTGACGCGACTGCCCGCCGGTGCCGGCTGATCCTTGTGATACTTGCCCGTCAGCATGCCCATGCCCAGCGGCGAATAGGTCATCTGGCCGATCCCGTTCGCCGTGCACAGCGGCAGAACCTCCTGCTCCAGCCGCCGGTTGAGCAGGTTGTAGAGCGGCTGCGTGACGACGATGCGGTCCAGCAGATACTTGTCCTGCAGGGCCAGCGTCTGGGCGATCTGCGCCGCCGTCCATTCGCTCACGCCCAGGTAGAGCACCTTGCCCTTGCGCACGAAATCATCCATGGTGCGAAGGGTCTCGTACAGGGGCGTCTCCTCGTCGTAGCGGTGGCAGTACAGGATGTCCACGTAGTCCATCTGCAGGCGCTTCAGGATCGCGTCCATCTGCTCCGTCATGTGCTTCCTGGAAAGGCCCCGGTCGTTCGGCCCGTCCCCCATGGGGAAGAAAATCTTGGACGCGACCACGAGCTGGCTGCGCGGATACCTCTTGAGCGCCTTGCCCAGCACAATCTCCGCCTGGCCGAGATTGTAGCCGTTCGCCGTATCAAACGAGTTGATGCCGCATTCATAGGCCGCGTCGATCGTCTCGATCGCCGTTCGGTCGTCCACCGTGTTGCCATACGTCAGCCAGCTTCCCAGGCTCAGCGCGCTGACCTTCAGGCCCGATTTTCCCACATGCCGGTATTTCATCTTCATATCCCCCTTGCTTGCGCGATGGCCGCAATCTCGCGGCGCTGCGCCTCGTTCAGCTCCACGAGCGGGCTGTTGTCCAGCGACACGTTGCTGTTCTCGACGACGAGCACCGCCGCGCCCTCGTCGACCAGGTGGCTGTGCCACACGCCCCTGTGGATGTTGTACACCTTCATCGGCT
>CALVKT010000012.1 GCA_944333055.1 uncultured Clostridia bacterium | reverse complement strand
GATGAAGCGACAGCGGCAGAAGCCATCGACAGCCGGGCATTTTCGGATTTTTGCGGGATTGATTCCAGCAATCAAGTGCTGGACGGGGATACCGTCGGCCGTTTCCGGCACCTGCCGGTGAAAAGTGGCTTGCAGGAAAAGCTGTTTGCGCAGGTTGTAGCCGCACTTACCGAACAGGGGCTCATTCTGAAAAAAGGAACGATCGTTGATTCCACCATCATTTGCGCACCATCCTCCACCCCAAACAGGGAGAAGAAGCGGGAGCCGGACGCACTCAAGAAGGGCAGCACATGGTACTTCGGCTATAAAGCGCATATCGGGGCAGACAAGGACAGCGGACTGGTACACACCGTGGAGGCGACAGCCGCCAATGTCCGTGATGTGACGCAGAGTTCAGCGCTGCCGACCGGTGAAGAAGAGGTCGTTTATGGTGACGGCGGCTATCTCGGTGCGGGGAATCTTGAGGATACCATGGTTCGCAACCAATCGGGCCGCAAGATCAAATATAGAATCAACCGCCGTCCATCTCAGCTCAGGAAGCTGAGCAGGAGCGGTCAGTACGCAGCCGGGAAAGCGGAACACGCAAAGTTCTCTGTCCGAGCGAAAGTGGAGCACGTATTTGCCGTAGACAAAAAGCAGCTGCGTTTTCGAAGGACGCGATACCTGGGACTGGAAAAGCAGCGAGCCAAATTCAATATCATGTTCGCGTCAGCGAATCTGCTTCCGGCTGACAGGCCCTGCCTGTCGGCTTAAAGCGGTGCGCCCTCGCGAAGTAATGTGCAGGAAAATCTGTGATTTCGACCCGCAACGGATATTGTCAGCACCTGCATTGGCAATTACGCGGTATTGCCTTAATACCGTTCATCCAATGATTCATGATCCAGCGCATAGGCATTCACAATCTCGCCGGTATGAGCGTCAATTTGTACAATTGCTCTTTTGAAACCAGCATCCTCCGCATAGGAAAAGTAGAACTCCCACAGTTTTTGATCCGCATCACAGCAATCCAAATAGACCACAAAACTTGCGCTTCTTGCGCCGGCCTCGCTGCAGGACAACCGCTCCATTAAAGCTTTGCGTCCGATCTCCAGCGCCTGTTCTTCCGCAATGTCCTGTTCGTCCGGCACTCCATACACATGCCTCGTAAACGGGAAATGATACAGAGCTTCTTTGTTTTGAGGATTCAGCCGCAACGCAGCTTCAACTTTCGGAATGTACGTCTTTGAGTATTCGGCCCTTTCTTCATGTGTAAACCACTGAAACGGGCGGCCCGTTTCCCGAACGGTTTCCACATATGCATCGAAATTGAGGATTTCAGGCTTTGTCATGCTCATCAATCGGCCGTCCAGCCAATACTCAATCGAGTAATGATCATCCATATCGCCAAAAGGATAAACACGCACAAGAATCAACCCTATATCTTCTTTTTCTACCGTCTCATAGCAAAAACCATTGACAACTTCCTCGCTAAAGCCATACAGTCCCATCAGCAACTTGTGTGCCATTTCAACCGCTTCATTTGACGAAATGATCCTTTCTTCAATCGTAAATCCTCCTTCGGGAACAGAAAAGTTACTTTCTATCATAGATCCATCAGAATAAAACTGTAATGTAAACGCTTGATCGGTACCCTGTTCTGGATATACCTTTACAGTTGTCGCAATACTACTTTCTTCTGGAATAAAGGCTTCGTAGCGAAAATCCAAGGTCTCTTGCTCTGCGTAGCCAATCATACCCATCATAATGTACCGCGCCGCTTCGATGGCCTCTTCCTCCGGCAATACATCTTGTTCTCCGGCCGCATCAATCGGTACAGGCAACAACAGAAATATGAAATACAACAAGATAGCCTGTCCTGCTTTTTTCCGTTTTTTGATCATGACACGTTACCCCCCTTTGACATTTGGATTGACATCTTTCCTCCAGGTGCGGGAATCAAAAACTCCATTATACATAACGCATTATCCTTCCATATTCTTCCCAATCACTTGAAATGGCTATTTATGATGTTCTCGTTTTAGCCCAACATGCTGTGCATACAATCATGCTAAATCATGTGTTTAGAAGCCAATCGCATAAGCAGGCTGTAAACACATGCACGAAACACCCGTGCAGGGCTGTTGCTTCCCACAAATTTGTCGATGCTGATATCCTATGACCTCAAGTAGGGCGTATCGGATTTGTTCTGTTTTCGGACGGCCTGACCAAACCCAAACGGGGTTGTCGGTTTGGCGCGATCCATTACGGAATAGCGGTACGGCAGGCCGACGGTCTGGCCCGCATGAGCGTCGGCACTGTAAACATGGACACGCTGGACAAGGCCGCCCCCTCTCCCTGCCCCCGGCGCGCCGAAGAAGCCGCGTCGCAGATCGACCGCACGGGCTGGGTGGTCGTCAGCAACCCCGACCCTGCCGACCGCCTCCATCTTCGCACGGAGCCCGATCGAGGGGCTGAATCCCTTGGAAAATTCTATAACGAAACGCCCGTGCAGGTGCTTTCGCAAAAGGGCGAATGGTCCGAGGTGCGCGTCGGCCTCGACGGCCTGCGTGGCCGGATGATGACGAAACACCTCGCCTTTGGCGAAGCGATGGACGCCGTGAAAACGGCCTTTCCTCAGCTTACCTATCGCGATGAGCATGACGAAACCCGCCCTGCCTACGACAGCAAGGCGTGCAAACATGTCATCCAAATGGACAAAAGCTATGACGTAATCGGCGTTGTGGAGGACGCGCTGTATATCCTGCTCACCGATTTGGGCCAGACCGGCTATGTGTCGCAGGAATGCTGTATGAGGGAAACGGCCGAGCGCGCCGACAGGACGGGAAAATGCGCAGCGCCGCCCGCCGCACACGCGCGGGGCGTTTATGGGGACGGACGCTTGACGCGATTCGACCAAATATATATAATGAAAACCCATGATACCTGCGATATGCGGGCGGGAAGGAGTGAGATCGGGATGAAACATCAGATCAGAAGACTTGCGTGCCTTGCGCTGGCGCTGACCATGCTCGTCACCGTGGCGCTGGCGGAGGAGACGCCTGACCTCAAGGACGACTTTTACGAGGCCATAAACGCGCAATGGCTGGCGGAGACGGAGATCCCCTCGGATTCCTCGACGGTGAGTGCGTTCTCACAGCTTTCGGACAGTGTGAAGGAAACGCTGACGGCTGATTTCCAGGCGATGCTCAGCGGCGAGAAGGACGTGCCGGAAGAGCTGACGGATTTTATCGAGTTCTACCGGCTGGCGGCGGACTATGAGACGCGCGGCGCGCTGGGCGCGGAGCCGCTCGCGCCCTATCTGGAGCGGATCGAAAACATCGAGAGTCTGGATGCGTTCTGCGCCGTGTGGACGGAGCTGTTCGCAGAGGGCCTGCCCGTTCCCATCTTCATCGCAACCATGGCGGATATGAAAAATTCAACCGTCAACGCGCTGTATATGTACCATCCCGGCCTGTTCCTTTTCTCGAAGGACTATTATCTGGACGACGCCACCCGCACCGCGATGCAGGACGAGTACGGTCAGATGTCAGTCAACCTGCTGGTGATGGCGGGCAAGACGCAGGAAGAGGCACAGCAGATCGTATCCGGGGCGCTGGCCTTTGATGAGCGCATCGCCGCTTACGCCTTCACCGCGGAGGAGAACAGCGACATCACCGCCAGCTACAACCCCGTGTCCCTCGCGGAGCTGGATGCGCAGGTGGAAATCCTCGACCTCTCCGCCGGGCTTGAACGCCTGCTGGGCGAGGTGCCTGAGACCGTCATCCTCGTCGAGAAGGACTACTTTGCCGGGCTGGACGACGTGATCACCGAAGAAACCTTCCCGGATATGAAGAACTGGATGATCGTAAACACGGTCAATGCCCTGGCATTCTATCTCACCGATGATTTCCGCGTGGAGGCGGGCGCCTTCGAACGCGCGTTCTCCGGAATGGCTGAGGCTGAGCCCGCCGGGGAAGCGGCCTATGCCCTTGCGGCGAGCGCGTTCAAAGAGGTCGTGGGCATTTACTATGGCAAGACCTACTTCGGCAAAGAAGCCCGCAGCGACGTACGGGACATGGCGGAGATGATCGTAGAGGTCTACAAGGAGCGGCTTGCCAACAACGACTGGCTCAGCGCTTCGACCCGTGAGATGGCTATTCGCAAATTGGAGGCCATGACCGTGAACGTGGGCTACCCCGACGAGCCCGATCCCCTGTACGCGCGGCTTAAGACGGTTCCTGCCTCCGAGGGCGGAACGCTGCTGGATAACGCCATGGCGTTCTCAATCACTGCGTGCAAATACAACCTCGAACAGTACGGTCAGAGCGTGAACCGCGGCAAGTGGGCCCTGAGCGCGAACACGGTCAACGCCATGTACTCGCTGTTCAGAAACAGCATCAACTTCCCCGCCGCGATCCTGCAGGAGCCCTTCTACAGCCCGGAGCAGTCCGCGAGCGCCAACTACGGCGCCATCGGCGCGGTGATCGCGCATGAGATTTCGCACGCCTTTGATCCCAACGGTTCCAAGTTCGATGAAAATGGCTCGCTGCTCAACTGGTGGACCGAGGAAGATCTCGCCACGTTCCATGCGCTTTCTCAAGCGATGATCGAGGAATTCGACGGCTTGGACAGCGAAGGCGGCAAGGTCAACGGCTCGCTGACCGTGACGGAAAACGTGGCCGACGCGGGCGGCTTGTCCTGCGCGCTGGAGGCGCTCAAGAAGGCGGAGGAAGAGCCGGATCTGAAGGCATTCTGTATCGGCTGGGCGCGCGTGTGGCGGTCGAAAGCCACCCCGGAATACAATACCATGCTGCTTACCCTGGACGTACACGCGCCCAATAAGCTGCGCGCCAACATCCAGCTGCAAAATCTGGACGATTTCTTCACCGCCTTTGGCATCGAGGAAGGCGACGGCATGTACCGCGCGCCTGAGGATCGCGTGTCCATCTGGTAAAGCATCCGCTTCCGTTTGGCGCTTGTGCATAGAACATATCAAATGCAGCAGAGGATTTGGCACCTGCAAGGGCAACAAATCCTCTGTTGCGTTATCATTGACTTGCGATGAAAACCCTGTCCATACACTGTTACCCGGACAGGTTCGCTCCGCGGACAAAGGACACTGCTCCCTGCGAAAACCGGAAGATCGCTTCAAGGTCAACATGCGGCCTCATGAATCGGAAACATCGCCCGCCGCAAGCCCAAACTTGAAAAAGCAGGCTGACTATGGTATAATCATGCATACGGATTTGATAGACAAAAGGGGGCGGCGCGACGATGCTGCGAGACGGGTCGATGTCGAATCAAGGCGCGCCGGCGCTGCGAGCCGCTCGAACAACCCCCTTCCCCAATACGATCAGGTGTATTCTGCCCGCAGGACATGGGCAGGGTACGCCTTCTGCGTTTTTGGGCATGCGGTGAACGCCATGACAACATGAGAAAAGGAGAGATGCGGGTGGAACTTCTTTCGCAGGCCATATGCTTTGCGGCGGAAGCGTACGACGGCATCCGCCGCAAGGGCGACGGCACGCCGCTGGTGCTCCATGCGCTGGAGGCGGCGGCCATCGCCGCGACGCTGACGGGCGACATCGAAGTGCTCGCCGCCGCGGCGCTGCACGACGCAGTCGAGGACGCGGGCGTGCGCATGGAGGAAATCGAGGCGCGCTTTGGCGTGCGGGTGGCCGCGCTGGTCGGGGCGGACACGGAAAACAAGCGCCGCAGCCATGCGCCGGACGAGACGTGGCGCATCCGCAAGGAGGAGAGCATCGCCGCCCTGCGCGAAGCGCGGGACGAGGGCGTACCCATCCTCTTTCTGGCGGACAAGCTGTCCAACCTGCGCTCGATTTGCCGCCAGCAGCGCCGGATCGGCGAACGCGTATGGCAGGCGTTTCACCAGAAGGATCCGGCTGAGCACCATTGGTATTACCGCGTGATCGCCGACGCCATGCCCCAGCTGGCGCATACGGATGCGTGGCAGGAGTACGACAGGCTGATTCACGCGGCATTTGGCACCCCGCAGGCTTGCGACATGGAGGCCATCCCGCACAGCGTCTGCGGCGCGCGCGAAGGATGACAGAGAGGAGCATGAAGATGCAAATGACGATGGAAAACGGCGCCCTGCGCCTCGCCCTGACCGGACACATCGATTCCACCAACGCCCCGGCGCTGGAGCGGGAGATCATGGCGGCGCGGGAAGCGCAGGCGCACGAGGCGTTGATTCTGGATATGCAGGATCTGACGTATATCTCCAGCGCAGGCCTGCGGGTGATCCTGCGCCTGCGCAAGCTGGAGCCGAACCTCAGGCTGGTGGAGGCGTCGGCCGAGGTCTACGAGGTGCTGGACATGACCGGCTTTACGGAGATGATGCCGGTGGAAAAGGCATATCGCCGCCTGTGCGTGGACGGCTGCGAGATCATCGGGCAGGGCGCCAACGGCGTGGTGTATCGGTTTGACCAGGACACGGTGGTCAAGGTCTACCGCAACCCCGACTGCCTGGCGGACGTGCGCCGCGAGCGCGAACTGGCCAGAAAGGCATTTGTGCTGGGCATCCCCACGGCGATTCCTTACGACGTGGTGCGCGTAGGCGAATCCTACGGCTCCGTGTTTGAGCTGCTCAACAGCCGTTCCTTCTCCAAGCTGATCGCCGCTGCGCCGCAGCGGATGGACGAATACGTGACGCTGTACGTGGAACTGCTCCAAAAGGTACACGGCACGCACGTCAAGCCCGGCGACATGCCGCAGATGAAGGACGTGGCGCTCCGCTGGGCAGATGACATGCGGGCTTATCTGCCCAAAGCGCAGGGCGATAAGATCTATGACATGGTCATGGCCGTGCCGCAGACGGACACCATGCTCCACGGCGACTATCACACGAACAACATCGTCATGCAAAACGACGAGGTGCTGCTGCTGGACATGGATACGCTGTGCGTCGGCCATCCGATCTTCGAGCTGGCGTCGATGTATATGGGCTTTGTGGCCTTCGGCGAGACGGACCCCGCCATCACCCTCGCCTTCCTCAAGCTGCCCGCGGAGACGACGCGCGTCTTCTTTGGCAAGGCGCTGCGCCGGTATCTTGGCGGCCGCAGCGAGGAAGAAGTCCGTCAGGTAGAGCAAAAGGCGATGGTCATCGCCTATACCCGTCTGATGCGCCGAACCATCCGCCGAAACGGGCTCAACACGCCGGAAGGACAGAAGGTCATCGCGCACTGCAAACGCCGCCTCACCGAGCTGCTTGCGCAGGTGGACTCGCTCTGCTTCTGACGCCGCACGCCCCTACCCATATGTAAAAAAGGAGACTGCACCATGAACATGAACAAAATCGCCGCCGGAGACAGCCTGGAAATCAAGCTCGAAGGACGGCTGGACACCTCCACCGCGCCGCAGCTGGAAGCTGCGCTCAAGGACAGCCTTGCCGGCGTGAAGACGCTGACGCTCGACTTTGCGAAGCTGGATTACATCTCCTCCGCCGGCCTGCGCGTGCTGCTGTCCACGCAGAAGGTGATGAACAAGCAGGGCACGATGACCGTGCGAAACGTCAATCCCACGGTCATGGACGTGTTTGACGTGACCGGCTTCAGCGACTTTCTGACCATCGAGTGAGCATGAAGATCGCGTATCTGGGCATCGATCTGCTGCAAAGCGTGCTGCACGCGGCGCTTTCGCAGGGCTGCGAGGTGCTTAAAATCTACTCCTGCGAGACGGACAACGTCACGGAGTTCAACACCGGCGTGTGCGCCGAGGCGGCGCGGCGCGGCATTCCCGTCTCCATGGCGCCCTTTTCGCTGGCGGACATCGCGTGGCTGGAAGCGCAGGGCTGCGAACTGCTGCTGTGCGCGGGCTATTATCACCGGATTCCCACGGGCGCGTCGTTCCCGATGATCAACGTGCACCCCGCGCCGCTGCCCCAGTGCCGCGGGCCGTGGCCGATGCCGCTGATCCTGCTGGGCGCATACCCCTGCGGCGGCGTGGCGTTTCACAAGATGGAAGCCGCCTTTGACACCGGCGACCTGCTGCTCACGGACACGTTTGCGCTCGCGCCGCAAGACACGCTGGCGGACTATATGGACAAGCTGAATGCGCGAATCCCCGGCATGGTGCGCGCGCTGCTGTCCGATCTGCCGGGGCTTGTGCGCCGCGCCAAGCCGCAGGGTGCGGGCAGGTATCTGCAAAACCCCACGCCGGATTGCTGGACGGTGTGCGAGAGCATGACCGCCTCACAGGCGGACCGCGTGCTGCGGGCATTTTACGGATACGAGTGCATCTACTGCCGGGGCAGGGCGCGCTATGAGCTGATCGGGGCGCGGGCGTTTGCCGGCGAGGAGCGTGAACCGTTTCCCCTCGCGGACGGCTGTATCCGCGCAGACCACGTGAAGAGGCTGAACGATGCTTGAACAGGTCACAGCGATTGATTTGCCGCACAGGGAGCGGATTGAGGGATGGCGGCGCAGCAGCAGGCACGCCCTGTCTGCCCATGCGTTCACATCCCTGTTTCTCTGGCAGGCGCAGATGAAGCTGCGCCTGTGCCTGTGCGACGGCGGCTACAGCGTCCGCTGCGACAGGGGTGATGCGCCGTCGTGGTTCTTTCCGTGCGGGGAAGACGGCATGATGCGCGCCTTTCTGGCGGCGCTTATGCCGGGCAAGCGGCTGATCTACCTGCGCGAACAGGACGTGTCCTATCTGCATGCGCATTTCCCCGGCGCGTTTGCCATCGCGCGGCGGCCGGACGACGATGAGTACCTCTACAGCATCGCCGAGCATCTGGCGCTGAGCGGCGGCGCGTACGCCAACATGCGCACGCAGGTGCACAAGATCGAGCGGGATTTTGCCGTGCGCAACGCGCCGCTGGACGCGCGAAGCCGCAACGACGCGCTGACCATCATCCGACGGTGGACCGCCGCCAGGCAGCGCTTTGAGCACTGCGACCTGCGCGACGACGAGGTCGATGAGACGGCCGTCTCCATGCTGGAAGCTTTGGGCATGGAGGGCGTCGTCACGTATCTGGACGGCGCGCCCATGGCCGTGACGGCGGGCTTTGCGCTCACGCCGGACACGTTTGACATCGCCGTCTCCAAATGCGCCGACAATCTGCAGGGGCTTTCCTACTACGCCAAGCGCGCGCTGATGGCGCAGCTCGCCCCGCGCTATGCCCGCATCAACCTGGAGGAGGATCTGGGCATCCCCGGCCTGCGCCGCATGAAGCAGAGCCTGCATCCCGTGGGCATGAATCCGATCTGGGAGGCGATACGCCTATGAAACAGCCCCGCGACGCCTTCGTCGGCAGCATGTTCCGCCGCCTCTTTACGCCGGCCGTGGCCAGCGCGCTGGGAACGGCCCTCTCCGACATGGCGGACGCCGTCGTGGTGGGACGGCGCATGGGCGAAACCGGCCTGGCAGCCATCGGCATCTCCCTGCCGCTGTACATGGTGATCAACATCTGCATGCACGGCTTTGGCACGGGCGGCAGCGTCCACTACGCCCGGCTGCTCAGCGAGGGAAAGACGCAGGAGGCCCTGCGCTCCTTTCACCGCGTGCTGCGCGCGAGCCTGTGCGTCAGCCTGCTCATCGCCGCCGCGGTCAACCTGTTCCCTGAGATGAGCCTTCGCCTGATGGGCGTCTCGCCCGCGGACGGCGCGCTCTACGCCGCGACGCTTGACTACGTGCGCATCATCGCGCTGGGCGCGCCGCTGTTCTTCCTGAGCTACATCCTGAACGACTATCTGCGCAGCGACGAAGGCGCATCCATCGCCAGCGCCGGTTTTCTCGTGGGCAACCTGACGGACATCCTGCTCAACATCGTCTTCGTCATCGGACTGGACATGGGGACCGCGGGCGCCGCGTGGGCGACGCTGCTGGGCCTTTTGGTCTCCATCGCCTGTTACCTGCCCGCGCTGCTGGGCAGGACATGCGTGCTGCGCCTGTCTTTTGCGCCCCTTTCGCTGCACGTGCGAGAGGTGTTTTCGCTGTTTCGCTCCGGCTTTTCCACCTCCTCGCAGTACCTCTGGCAGATGCTCTTCCTGCTGGTGGCCAATCACACGCTGATGGCCCATCTGGGCGGTCAGGGCGTGGCAGTGTTTGATATGGTGCAAAACGCCAGCTTTCTGGTGATGTACCTCTACGACGCCGCGGCCAAGGCGCTTCAGCCGCTGGCCAGCACGTTCTGGGGGGAGAAGAACGAGTCCGCCGCGCTGCAATCGCGCGCCATCGCGCTGCGCAGCGGCCTGCTCGCCGGGCTGTGCGCCATCGCGCTGATCAGCCTGTTCCCCGGACAGGTATGCGCCGTCTTCGGCCTCACGCAGGCGGATACGCGGGCGGTGGCGGTCTCGGCGCTTCGGCTGTACGGCCTTGGCGCCAGCTTCGCCGGGCTGAGCGTGATCCTGGAGAGCTACTACCAGGCGACGGATCAGGAGGTTTGCGCGTTTGTCATCGCGCTTCTGCGCGGCTGTCTGGTGCTCATCCCCGTCACGCTGGGGCTGAGCCTGTTCAGGCCCGATGCGTTCTGGTGGGTCTTCCCGCTGACGGAATCGCTCTCGCTGCTGCTCTTCCTGCTCTGGAAGCGGCGGATGTATACGCCCACGCGGGCGCTGGATCCGGCGCGCATCTACAGCCACACCATCCGCAGCCGCGCAGACGACATCGGTCATCTCACGGAGGGCATCGCGCAGTTCTGCAGCCGCCATCACGCCGCGCCCCGGCAGGCATACTTCGTCACCATGGCGGCGGAGGAAATCAGCCTGGCCATCATCGAGAGCGGCTTCGTGGGCCGCGCGGACGGCGTGATCCAGATCACGCTGATCGCACTGGAGAGCGGCGAGTTTGAGCTGCGCATCCGCGACAACGCCACCACGTTCAACCCCTTCTCGCTGCATACGGGCAAGGTGGGCGAAGGCGATTTCGATGCGGACGCCATGGGCATGCGCGTCATCAAGCAGCGCGCCGCCTTCTTTTTCTACCGGCGCTATCAGGGCTTTAACACGCTGATCGTGCGGATATAGGAGGAAGCAGAATGAAGTTTTCCCTGAAACGAAAGGCCTTTCTGGTGGTGCTGCTCATCGCGGCCATGCTGACGGCGGCCACGCTGCTGGTCAGCTACCGGCTTTACGCGGACACCATGGATCGCCACTACGAGCAGTTGACCATGAATCTGGCGAAGACTGCCGCTCAGATGGTGGACAAGCAGGCCGTGCGCGGGCTCACGCAGGAGGTCATGTCGATCTATCGGGCGCAATGCGAAGAGGGCGCGCCTGATTTTGACGCCTTCACCGAGGCAGATTGGGCGGCCTATGAGGACGCGTTTGCGCCCGTGCGCGACAGCGAGACGTTTGCGCAGGTCTTTGACACGCTGTACACGCTCAAGGAAGAGAACGACGTGCTGTGGATGTACATCTGCTACATGGACGTGCAGACCGGCAAGGCCGTCTACATCGTGGACGCCGACGTGCCCGGCGAGGCCAACCTGCCCGGCGCGTGCGACCCCATCGAGGAGAACAATCGCCTGCTCATGGCGCAGGGGATTTACGACTTCCCCGCCTACATCACCAATTATGTGGAGTACGGCTGGCTCTGTTCGGCGTCGGCGGCCATCACGGACGAGGACGGTCAGGTGATCGCCAACGCCTATGTGGACATCTCCATGAACGACGTCATGGCTGACCGGCACGCGTTTTTGATCCGCCTGAGCCTGATCGTGCTGGCGACGGCGGCGGTGCTTGTGGCGCTGCTGGGGTATGCCGTCAACCGCGCCGTCGTGCGGCCCATCAACCGCCTCGCCGATGCGGCGGGGCAGTTCGTCTCCGACAAGGAGGCCAATCCGGCGCGCTCCGCCCTCTCTCAGCTGTCCATCCGCACCGGGGACGAAATCGAACACCTGACCCATTCCATGCAGAGGATGGAGCAGGAGATCAACGCCTACATCGCCAATCTCACCGCCGTGACCGCCGAGCGCGAGCGCATCGGCGCGGAGCTGGACGTGGCGCGCAGCATCCAGAGCTCCATGCTGCCCTGCATCTTCCCGCCCTTCCCGCAGCGCCAGGAATTCGACATCTTCGCCTCCATGAACCCCGCCAAGGAGGTCGGCGGCGATTTTTACGACTTCTTCCTGGTGGACGAGGATCACCTGGCGCTGGTCATCGCAGACGTCTCCGGCAAAGGCGTGCCGGCGGCGATGTTCATGGTCATCGCCAAGACGCTGATTAAAAACGCCGCGCAGACCGGCCTCTCGCCCAAGGACATTCTGGAGACGGTCAACAACCAGCTGTGTGAAAACAACGACGCGGAGATGTTCGTCACCGTCTGGCTGGGCATCTTGCAGATCTCCACGGGCCGCATGACCTGCGCCAACGCGGGCCATGAATTCCCCGCCCTTCTTCGCGCAGGCGGCCGCTTCGAGCTGTATCGCGACCGCCACGGCTTCGTGCTGGCGGGCATGGAGAACAGCCGCTACCGCGAGTACGAACTGCAGCTGGGCTGGGGCGACAAGCTGCTGGTCTACACCGACGGCGTGACCGAGGCGACGAACGGGCAAAACCAGCTCTACGGCGCGGCGCGCATGCTCAGCGCGCTCAACCGGCACACGCAGTCGGACTGCCGCCACCTGCTGCATGACCTCCAGACAGATATCGACGCCTTTGTCGGAGAGGCGCCGCAGTTCGACGACATCACCATGCTCTGTCTGGCCATCAATCCGCCCGCGCCGCATACGATGGCGATCGAGCCGGACATCGCGCACCTGCCGGACGCGACGGCATTCTTTGAAGACCTGCTTTCGGCGCAGGATGCTCCCGCGAAGGTCATCACGCAGGTCAACATTGCGGTGGACGAGATCCTCTCCAACATCGTGCACTACAGCGGCGCGACGCGCATTACGCTCTCCTGCCGGGTGCGCGACGGGCAGGTGCAGATGACCTTTGGAGACGACGGAAAGCCCTACGATCCCACGCAGCGGCCCGATCCGGACATCACCCTCGCGCCGGAGGCGCGCGACATCGGCGGCATGGGCATCTTCATGGTCAAAAAGCTGATGGATGCGGTGGCCTACGAGCGTCGGGACGGTATGAATCTCTTCACGGTGGAAAAGCGCTGGTAACAGCCTTCACCGCAACAAGGAGCGTGCGGCACATGAACGTCACTCAGAGATACAACGGATATCTGAAAGCCGAAGACATCGATCGGATCTCCCAGCTGATCGGCGAATACCTTGGAAACCAGAAGGTGGAAGAAAAGAACCGGATTCGCATCCGGCTCTCCATGGAGGAGATTCTGCTGCGCTGGCGTGATCGCTTCGGCGAGGATTGCGCGTGGGCATGCAGTTCGGCGAGCCGCGCCTGTGGCTGGAGGTGCCCGGAGAGGTCTATGATCCCACGACGAACGACGGCGCGGAAAACGGCGATTTCAGCGACTGGAGCACCCGCATGCTGGGCAATATCGGCCTGTATCCGATCTATGCCTACGTCAATGGGCGCAATCAGGTGCTGCTCAAGCTCAAGCGGCCGCAGGCCAATCCCGTCGCCCGGCTGCTGATCTCGTTTTTGCTGGCGGTTTTCGTGGGCCTGCTGGGCGGTCTGCTGCCGGGATCGTTTGTCGACGCCGCGGTGGAGAACGTCATCGAGCCGGTTTACGATGCGTTCATGGGCGTGCTGAGCACCATCGCCGGGCCGATGGTCTTTCTGGCGGTGGCGTGGGGCATCTACGGCATCGGAGACGTTTCCACATTGGGGCGAATCGGCAAGAAGATGCTGATGCGCTTCCTGCTCATCACGCTGGCCATGGTCGCCTTCTCTGCGGCAGTCGCCGGCGTGCTGCTCGGCGTGTCGCTGGTCTCGGATCAGCGCGCGCAGACCTCGCAGTTGTTCAGCATCTTCCACATGCTGCTGGACATCTTTCCGGACAACATGGTCAGCCCGTTTCTGGAAGGCAATACCATGCAGATCATCCTGGAGGCCATCTTTGTGGGCGGCGCACTGCTCGTGCTGGGCAAGCAGACGTCAGCGATTTCCGTGCTCGTCGAACAGCTCAACTACGTGGTCAATTTCATCATGGAGCTCATCACGCGTCTGGTGCCGTGGTTCATCTTCATCGTGATGGTGCAGATGTTCTGGACGGACTCCTTCCAGGTGATCACGCAGTCTTGGACGGCCGTGGCAGCTTTCCTGCTGATCGTGCTGCTCCTGCTTGGCTTTGCGCTGATGCGCGTGGCCCAATGCAACAGCATCTCCCCGCTGCTGCTGCTCAGGAAATGCTCGGAGACGTTTATCGTCGCCCTGACGACCGCTTCCTCCACCGCCACGTTCGGCACGGCCATGCACTGCTGTCAGCGCAAGCTGGGCATCGGCGACTATCTGTCCAACTTTGGCCTCCCGCTGGGCATTGTGTTTTATCCGCCGACGACCGCGGCCTATTTTCTGATCATCAGCATCTACATGGCCACGGTCTATGCGGTGGAGATTTCGCTGGCCTGGCTGCTCATGGCGGTGCTCATCTGCTCCATTCTGGCCATCGCCTCCCCGCCCATCCCTGGCGGCACGCTGTTTTGCTATACCGTGCTGTTCCTGCAGCTGGGCATCCCGGAAGAAGGACTCGTGGCCGCCATGGCGCTGGACGTGGTCTTCGACTTCCTCGCCACGGCGATCAACATGGTGATGCTGGAATTGGAGCTGCTCCGGCAGGCGCAGGGCATCGGGCTGCTGGATCGCGACATCCTGAAGCGGCGGTGAGCCTGCGCTCTCCTGCCCTCAAAATAAAGGGCACTGCCGCGCGCCCGATGGGCGGCATCGCTCGGATGTCGGGCGCAGGCGCAGCGTTGCAGATTTAAACAGGGCGCGTTGCACACGCGAATATCGCACGGAGCGACTGAACCATTCACCGGAGAGGGACATTTTCTGATTATGCCCAACTGTGACAGCGGGTGTATGAATGTCTTTCTGAGAACGCGCTCTGAAGCATATTCAAGTGAGACAATCCTTCTGTGCTGCGATGGCGCTGCACGGCACAAATCGGCAAAGCTGATGATCCCGTCCGGCATCGATTCCTTCTTTATTCCGCCCTATACACCGGAAATGAATCCCATAGAACAAATATGGAAGGAAATACGGCTCCGAGGATTTCGAAGCTCGATATTTCCTTCCTTGACTCAAGTTGTGGACAGGCTCTGCGAGACGATACAGCATCTCTCGGCCGAAACGATCCGATCCATCTCCGGACGAGAATGGACTGTTTGTTGTTGATTAGAAATCAGTATCACGCTTTCTTCCTGCGTCGACGAAATATGCGGCCATGCCAAGAAAGAGGAACAACGCCCCGGCGATCCAGTAAACCAGCATCAGGCGGTTTGTCGTTCCATATATGTCCAGCGCGCCTTGAAACAGGCTGCCCACCGTCAGGGCCGCTATGCCGGAATGGTATAAATTGCAGGCGATCCGGCCGGGAAGCGCCTTCCCGTAAAAGGCCAATCCCACAAAGGGCAGGGCCCCGCCTGCCAGCGGGAAAACAAATGCGTACAGCATGAAATACGCGTACACCCCGTGGCTGAAATGCTCATAGACCGCGCCGAAAAGGACGCACAACAGGGTCACGAGCAGATAGACAACAGCCGTTCTTTTTATGCTTTCGCGCCGGTCAGTACCCGATATAGACAATGTCGCTCACGCTCCTTTCCCGAATCCTTCTGCCGTCGGTCGTGGGATTGTTGATCACCTCGCCGGCAAAATACATGGTGGAGGACCCGCCGCCATCCAAATTGTACGCGGTCACAGCGCCAAGCTCCGCCATGAACTCTGCCAGCTGAGACAGGGACAGGCCTGCGCTTTCATCCGTTCTTCCGTCGGAAACCACAAAAAGATAGTGAAGGCCGTCTATCATCCCGATCGCCGTTCGGGGATTGCTGGCCTTTGCCCTGCCCACCTCATCGTCCTCCGATACCACGACCGCGCCGTCCTCCACCAGAGCGGGCCCAAAGGACAGGATCTGCTGCGCGCCGTTTTCGAGCAGCGCTTCGGCGGTCACGTCGTCCTCACAGATGACCTCAAAACTTCCATCCGCATAAATGACCAGATCCTCCTGATTCCTCGCCGCGGTATCCCGGTAGAGCACCCCGTTTCGCAGCACATAGCCCTCCTCCTGAGAGCCGTAGTAGTCCCCGTTGACGGCGAGGATCGCGCCCGCGCTTTCCGCGATCTCAAAGGTCTTTGCCGTCACATTGCGCCCATAGGCGTTTTGGGCCAATGCGGTCTGAAGGTAGTCCGGGGCGGACAGGACAATATCCGCCACATAGACGGACGTGTCATGTTCCCGGTATTCCGTGATGGTGATGTCAATATTCCCGTCGCTGTAGGATGATTCCGACAGTTCGGGTTCCGCCGGTTCGGGTTCCTCAACGAGACCGGACGCGCCTCCCTGCTCCGCAGACGGTGCGGCAGCGCTTTCGCCTCCCCCGTCCGAGTCCGGTACAACCGCATATACCTGTGAAATGACGAAGGTATCCAGGGCAAGATATCCGGTAAAGGCCATCAGAAGGAGGCTGTAAAGCACCGCCCACCCGTGCCGCCTTACAAACACGCGCCCTCACTCCTTTCTTTGAGAGACATTTGAGATTCCGTCTCCTTTCTTCGGAATATGATCCGCCGCGCCAGAAGATCGGCCACAAAAAAACAGGCGTTCCGCAAGCGGCCCGGCCGCATGCCGCAGCAACGCTGCCGATCCCGGCCCGCTCCCGCCGTCAATCGCGTTCAGACCCCTGCTCCGAAAGCGGCAGAAGGACTTCTGAAGGCTTGTATGCCGGAATCAACGCGATCCATTGTTTGCACAAATTTTGAAACTCCTATCCGCTTTGGGGCGCGCAATGCCGGGGATGGATACAGAAAGGCCCCGTCCGGCCAGACGAACCGGACGGGGCTCGCGCATCATCTGCCGCCGTGGCCCCGGCCCATTCCGCCGCGGCCGCCCATTTGCCCGGGATTGCTCTCCGAGCCGTCGTTGGTGGTGATGTCGCCGCCGTTGTGGGTGTATCCTCCATCGCAATCCAGCGCGGTGTTTCCGCTTCCGTTGCAGGTCAAATCCAGTGTGCCGCCGTTGATGGTCAGCGCGCCGTTGGAGTCGATGCAGTCACCACGGGAGACGATGGCAAACGTCCCTGCGTCGATGGTGATGAAGCTGTCTGCGCTGTCCGCGAACCGATCCCATCCGGCACGCCCGCCGCCAAAGCCGGAGCTGTCCGCGCCGCCGGCAGAATTCAGCCCGTCATCCACCGAGGTGATCTCGTAGCTGCCGCCTGCGATGGCGATCGACAGGCCCTCAATGCCTTCGTAGCAATAGGCGATGGTGAAATCGCCGTCCTGAATCTGAACAGCGGCATCTGAATGGATGGCGTCATCTCCGCTTTTCAGCTCAAATGTGCCGCCGGTGATCAGCAAATCTCCGCCCGCATGGATGGCGTCATCCACCGTGTCCGTCACAAAGCTGCCGCCGGCGATGGTCATGGCCCCATCGGCCTTGATCCCCTTCTGACTGGCCGAGTCCTGTGCAGTTTCCGTCCGGAAGTCTCCGCCCGGCGCAAAACGCATGCCGTCGGTTTCCATGGTCACGCTGGCGCTGCCCTCTCCGGTGATAAGGGCAAAGTCCCCATCCTCGATCTGCAGTTTGCCCGTGGCGCTCATGGCGTCCCCCTGAGCCGTGATGGAAAAGGTGCCGCCTGCGATGTAGACGAAGCCCAGGCTGGCGTCCTCGGCGTTCTCGGCCTGAATGCCGTCCTTGCCGGAATCAATGGTGTACGTCCCGCTGGAGATGCGCACGCTGTCATTTCCGGAAAGCCCGTGGCTGGCCGCCGTGATGTGATACGTGCCGCTGGTGAGGACCAGATCGTCCTTGGAGACAACGCCGTGGCCGGCGGCGGCGGAAACGGTCAGCGCACCGCTGCCGTTGAGGGTCAGGTCCGCCTTGGAGAAGATGACCGCGTCGATGTCGTTGTCGTCAATGGCCACATATTCGCCGCCGTTTGCGAGCGTATTCTCCGACCCGGAAGCGGTGGTCACCACCACCTTGTCCGCTTCCAGCACATAGATCGCCGCAGAGTCGGCATGGGCGATTTCCACGCCGTCCAGCACCAGCTGGACTTTGTCCGTATCCCCGGCGTTTACGGCGATCATCCCGTCCTCAAGCGTCCCGGACAGGATATACGTGCCTTCGTCCGTGATCGTCACCGTGCTGCCGGAAGTCTGCACCGCGTCGGAATCGCTGGTGGCGCCGTCTCCCGACAGGGTGATGTGGGCGCTGGTCTCCTCGTCATAGCCGATCTCCAGATCCCGATTCGTAAACATCTCCGACGCGCTCGCCGCGGCGGTCGAACTCGCGCTTTCCGCCCCGCCGTCTGTCGCCTGAATGCTGTCCGTTTCCGGTGAGTCTGCGGCTTCCACGGCTCCGCACCCGGACACAGCAACCAGAAGCATGAGGGTCAACAGACATGAAATCCCTTTTCTTTTCATGGTCTTTTCTCCTTTACAGTTCACTGATCGCCGTTTCCTGACGGGAAATGGTGATCTCCAGGTTGCCGTTGCGGCAGCGCAGCTTGTCGATCATTTCTTTCTCGCTGCCCGCGCTCCTGAGGTTCAAATCATAGGTGAGCCGGAACAGGCTCCCCATGTTGGTCGTCTTGACCGTGGTCAATTCCCATTCCGACGCGTATTCCTTCAGGATCGGCTCAAAGACATCGGTGTATCCCCGAATGACGACGAATGGCAAAATCCTCACAGCGTGGATGTCATGCGCGGACAACCGGCCTTCACTTTCGCCGCCACACGGCAAAGCAGCAGCCCTCTATACAATGGGTCGTGACCGGCGCGCAGATTCCAAAAAATGATTTTGCAGAAAATTGAAAAACCGTGCACAAATTCACTTTGTGTCTTGTCTAATTCAGTGAAGGAGGTGATCGGCAGATGGAAGTTGTCAAGGGCCCGGACGACAACCGGGAAGAGCGGCTGACGCGCATGGTCGAGCAGCACCAATCCTCTCTGCTGACGTTGTGCTACGCATACCTCCACGAGCGTCAATTGGCGGAAGATGCCGTGCAGGAAACCTTCCTGCGGGCATACAGGGCGCTGGATGCGTTCCGTGGCGAATGCGAAGAAAAGACGTGGCTGACAAGCATAGCCATCAATGTGTGCAGGAGCACGTGCAGGAGCGCCTGGTTCCGCCGTGTGAACCGGCGCATCACGCCCGAGGAAATGCCCGATGAACCCCGGTCATATGACGATCAGGACGCAGCGGAGCTTGCCTGGGCGATCCAGCGGCTGCCGGACAAGCTCAAGGAGGTCGTTCTCTACTATCAGGAGCTGACGATGCCGGAGATCGCGAAGATCGTCGGCGTGACGGCCTCCATGGTTTCCAGACGAATCAAAAAAGCGCATGGATATCTGCGCGACGCGCTGGGAAAGGAGGATCACCATGGATGAATATCGCAAGACTGCGCAAAAAGTCCAGCAGGCTTTGAATCAGGATGCCGCCTTCATCCAGCCCGACCCCTTCCTTGCGCAGCGGGTGCTGAGCACGTCAAGTAAAAAAAGGATATATAAAAAAAGCGCGGTCATCCTTGCAGTTGTATGGATGCTGATTCTGACTTCGTTGACCGCATTTGCAGCAGTTCTTCTGGCGGGACACGATGTAAAGCTCTATGAGGGCGCCGAATTGGTCAACCTGCTGCCCGACCAGTTTCAGGAATACGATATTTGCCATCGGATCAGGCAAGGATATGTGATTGGCGGTTTTCACATGGAAGACGATTACATTGCGCCCATGGATGAGCATGATTCCATCGCCCTTCTTGACGAAAACTTCCGGGTCAAATGGACGCTGACAGATCCTCGGCTGGAAGGATGCCTTTTGGATCAGATTGCCGAAACGGAAGATGCAGTTTATATGGGGCTTGAGACCTCTCAAAACGGGTGGAGGCCCGCATTGATTAAAATCGGGATGGATGGTGCAATCAAATGGCTTTATTCCGGCAATGGCAGTGTTGACTTGAATGATTTCGTGGTGGATTCTCACGGCACGTCCATCTGTGTGGGCAGTTCCGAAGCAGAAGGCACGCAAAAGCCGTACATCCTCTTGATCGATTCTGACGGTACTACTGTAGAAGAAAAGCGCGTGCTTTCCGATTGGCCGATTGATTCTTTGGCTGCCATTCGACTTTGCGGCGAGGGCGCCCAACTCGCGGGTTATGGTGATCGGCTGGTCTGGATCGGTGAAATGGCAGCAGATGGGCGGATCACATGGCAGGAGTCCATTGAAGTCGATGAAACAATCCAGACGCTGCGGCTTCAAGTCAACGATGATGGCAACACGGTTTTGAGCGTCGTGTATTCCACCCCAAGCGATGACGCTTCAAAGCACATCAGGTATTATGTTGTGACGCGGTAATTGAACGGCATAGGGCGGGGCTTTACACCCCGCCCTATCAGCCAAAACAGGTCGCAAGGAGCGGCCTGTTTTCAGTCTCTCCATGCTTCGGAACAGGAGCGTCCACGATGTCGGGCGCAAACGGGAAGCGTGGAAAAGTCGGGGCGCGGCGCAAAACCTGCCTGAGGGATTTCATACTCCCTTCTTCGCTTCGCACTGCATCTGACCTGTTTATCAGAAATCAGCATAAGCGGCATGCCCCGCAAAAGGGCATGCCGCGATGCGCGACCGTTTGCAGCGGGAGAACCCGCCTGCGTTTGGCTTACTCCGCCCACTGGGACAGGCGGTTCAGTCCTTCTTTGGAGCCGGACACATAGAGAATGTCGCCCCGCCTGAATATGTACTCCGGTTTGACGACTTCAATCAGGCTTCTCTCGTTTTCAACGGCAATGATATTCACCCCGAAGTTTTTCCGCAGGTTGACCTCCAGCACCGTTTTTCCCGCCATTTTTTCCGGAATCATCAGCTTGGATATGTTCAGCTTTTCGGAGAGCTGGATGTAGTCCAGCGTCCGCGATGCTTCCAGACGGTGGGCCAGGCGGATCGCCATATCCTGTTCCGGATACACCACCTTCGCGCCCAGCTTTTCCAGGATCTCTCCATGTTCCGCGCCGGTCGACTTCGCCATGACGGACGGAATGCCCATGCTCACAAGATTCAGCGTTGTCAATATGGACTGATCCATCGCTTCCCCGATGCAGACGATTGCCACATCACAGTTTTGAATGCCGGTTTCATACAGGGTCTTCTTGTCCAGAGACGGGACAACAAAGGCGTTGTCGGTGTATTCCCGCATCTGTCTGACCTTTTCCTCGTTGCGATCCAGGACGATCAGGTCCGCGCCAGATTGGGCAAGCTCCATGGCCAACGCCATGCCAAATCGACCCAAACCGACAACCCCGTAAGTGGTTTCGCATTTCGCATTGCTCTTGAACATCTCTCATTCCTCCATTCATCATCCGATGGCAATATTGCCTTCCGGGTAAGCAGCCCGCTCGCCCTTGGTGAAGTACCACAGTGAAGCAACCGTCAGCGGGCCGAGCCGTCCGATATACATGACCAGAATGGACAGCAGCTTGGAACCGACGCTGAGCGTTGGTGTGATGCCGGTGGATAAGCCCACGGTGCCAAAGGCGCTGGTGACCTCAAAGAGCGCATCGATCAGCGGCACATTGGGATCCATGACGATCATCAGCCAGGTGGCGGTGATCACCACGGACAAGGCAAGCAATGCAATCACGGCAGCTTTGCGGAAAAACTCTCCGGGAATGGAATACTTAAAGGCCTTCTCCTGCCTGTTGGTCGCAGCCGACAGAATCCCTCTGAACAGCACAAAGAACGTGGTCGTCTTGATGCCGCCGCCGGTGGATCCGGGAGAGGCGCCGATGAACATCAGTACGATCAGCACCAACAGGCCGGCATCGGAGTAGTTCGCCATATTGGTCGTGGAAAAGCCCGCCGTTCGGGCGGATACGCTGTGAAAATACGCGCCAAGCCAGCTCTCGCCGCGCTGCGTCAGCTTGATCAAAACCGTGCCGGCGAGGATCAGAAAAGCGCTCACGGACAGGACGATCTTGGCGTGCATGGAGTATTTCTTCCAATGAAACTTCTTCTTGCGCATCTCCTGAATCACCAGAAAGCCGATACCGCCGAATATGATCAGGCCGGTGGTCACCAGATTCAGCAGGACATTGTCATGGTACGCAAGCAGGTTTTCGTTGGCATACAGCGTTCTGGAATGTCCAAGGATGTCAAACCCGGAGTTGTTGAAGGCCGCAATGCTGTGGAACAGGCTGTAGCCCAGAGCCTCCAGCGGCGGATAGTCCTGGATAAACACCAGAAAACTGATGCCTGCGCCGATCAATTCAATGGTCAGGGTGGTATAAAGCACCTGCCTGACGAAACGGACGGTGCCTCTGCCGTTTTCCAGATTGCCCCCTTCCCGGATCAGATTGCGGCCCTTCAGGTTGATTTTCCTGCCCATGGCCAGCATCACGCCGGCGCCGACAGTGGTGACCCCCAAGCCGCCGATCTGAATCAGCATCGCCAGAAAGAACCGGCCGACCGGCGTAAATGCCGTGCCGGGGTCAATGGCGATCAGGCCGGTGACGCACACGGCGCTGGTGGAGGTATAGAGGGCATCGATGTATTGAATATCCTGCCCCTCCTGAACGCTGCACGGCAACATCAACAAGACGGAACCGATCAGGATGACCGCCGCAAAGCCCAGCGCGATCATTCGTCCGGGGGATAGATTGGGCCATTTTTTCTTCATATGCTTTACCTCTAAATCAGTAATTCCTTCCGCACGTCATCATGCAGGTTTTTCCATGCGTGCATTGTACCGCACAAAGGCTAAAGACGCCCTGAATAAAGACCCGCTCAGTTTAAAACCGCATAAAGAAGGGACACCCTTCGCAAAGGCGTCCCCATGTTCGCGGCTACAGTTTCTGCATTCGGTATCCCACGCCGATATGGGTTTGAATGTACTGCGCATCTTCCTTTCCGGCGCTCAGCTTCTTGCGCAGCGTCGCCATGAACACACGCAGGGAAGCAATGTCGCTCTCTGTGGAACTGCCCCAAACCTTCTGCGTGATGAAGGAGAGGGTCAGCACTTTGCCCACATTCCGGGCCATCACACACAGCAGCTTATACTCCATGGGGGTCAGATGCAGCTCCTGCTCCCCCAGCCAGGCACATCCGGCGGCATAATCGATCTTCAGCTCCCCATTGGTGAAAATGGGGCTGGGCGTGGATGTTTGCATGAAGTTCAATCTTCGCTGCGTGACCCGAAGCCGCGCAAGCAGCTCTTCCACCGAAAAGGGCTTGGTCAGATAATCGTCTGCCCCGGCATCCAACGCATCAATCTTGTCGGTATCCTCCGCTCTGGCGCTGATCACGATGATGGGCATTTGCGACCATGTGCGTATCTTTCGGATGATTTCAACGCCGTCCATATCGGGCAATCCCAGATCCAGCAGCATCACATCCGGCTGGGCGGTGGAAGCCTGCATGAGCGCAGACGCCCCTGTGGGCGCAGCTATATAGCGATAATCGTGCGCCTTCAGCGTCGTTGCCATCAAATTGCGGATGGCAGGATCATCCTCCACCACTAAAATCAGCAGTTTATTCATTGATCGTCACCTCGCTGACGGGTAATGTAAAGGCAAAGACACATCCATGAGGGATGTTGTCCGTCACGGCGATTGTGCCGCCGTGCAGGTGGATGATGGATTGACACAGATACAGCCCCAGCCCCATGCTGCGCCGGCAGTCGGCGATCTTCTGACTGCCGGTGTAAAACATGTCAAAGACCCTGGGCTTCGCTTCATCCGGAATGCCGGGGCCGTGATCGGCCACGCGAACCAGAATCTCCTTCTCCTGTCTCCGGGCGGAGATCTCGATCTTCGATCCCTCCGGCGTGTACTTCACGGCATTCTCCACCAGATTGACGATCACCTGGCTGACCAGCCGGGCATCCATCCGGGCCAGAAGGAGCTCGTCGCCCAGATCCGTTTCGATCGTGTGGGTTTTGGCGCGAACGTGCCGCAGCGATTCCGCGATGACCTCGTCCACCAGTTCCGTCGTCATGCTCAGCCGGGCATGTCCCTCGTCGATTCTGGTGATGGACAGCAGGTTTTCCACCAGCCGGATCAGCCAGACGGCATCCTCATAGATATCCGTCAGCATCGCACGCCTGTCCGACTCGGCCATCCCGCCGCCGCAGGTCAACAGGGTTTCCGCATTGCCGGAGATGGAGGTCAGCGGGGTGCGCAGGTCATGGGAGATGGACCGCAGGAGGTTGGCCCGAAGCTGCTCGTTCTTCGCCACCACGGCGGCCTCCTCCTTCTGGCGGGCGTTTTGCCTGTTTTCGATGGCCAGCGCGCCCTCCCCCAGGATCGAGTGCAAGATGCCGCTTTCCAGCGGTTCCAGCGCGTCCCCCTCGACGAGCACCTCGCCAAAGGGTTTGCCGCCGCATGCAAAGGCAAAGCGCTGGGCGTTCGCGCCGGCAAAGTCCTCCGCCGGTTCCCCGTCTGGATGCCGCCGGATCGTCACCCCATTGGCGCAGCGGAGAAGGATCGGCCGGTTCAGCAGCTTCAAAAGCTGATCCGCCATGACCGCCAGGATGTCCTCTTCCTCCTCCGCCCGGCTCAGCCGCTGGGTGGTTTCCAGGAGCACCTGCGTCCGCCAGGCCGTCTGTGTCGAGCGTTTCGCGTGGACGGCAAGTTGGTTTGCCAGCGTTCCTGTCAAAAGCGATGCAAAGAGCATCACGGCAAATGTGACCGGATACCCGGAGGCATAGGCGCGAAAGCTGAGCCGGGGTTCCGTGAAAAAGAAATTGAACAGCAGAACCCCTGCCAGGGAAGAAATGCCGCTGCATACATGGTTTTTTGTGAACAGGGCGGTCAGCAGCACGCCCAGAATATAAATCGTAATGGTGTTGGCTTCTGTAAAGCGCATCCTGTGAAAGGCAAAGCCGATCACCGTTGACAGCGTCAGGATGCCGATGGTGATCAGCACGTCCTGAACGGAGGGCCGGATTCTTTGTCTGGTCGCAGGATTTTGCCGCCGCCTGTTCTTGCCGGCCGAGTCGGGAATGATATAGATATCCAGATAGGGCGCCAGCTCCACGAGCTGCTCTGTCAGCGGCTTCGGCGCAAATATTCTGCCTTTCGGGGCAGCGCTTCTGCCCAGCACAATCTTCGTGGCTTTGGAGATTCGTGCAAACTCTGCGATCTGGAATGCCACGTCATCCCCGGTTACGGCGGAAACAGAAGCGCCGAGTTTTTCGGCCAGCCGGGTGTGCCGCTGCAAGCGCCGGCGGTCTTCCGCACCCATTTGGTCGGCGCTTTTGGTCTGCACATACAGCGCGGTCAATGTTCCGCCAAAGGCCTTGGATAATTTCGCGGCCGCACGGATCGTATTCGCATTGGATGGCGCGGAGGATAGACAGACCAGAATGTGCTCATGAATGGTTTTTCTCAACTCTTGGGGCCTCCTTGCCTTCGATGGCTGGTGTGCAAAAAGCCGGATCATCGGAAATGTCGTGCCGAAGGGAAGGGTCTACGACAGTGATTCTCCGTCTGCCGGGAAAGGCCTGCGGATGCTGGTTCATAAACCTGTCGGCTTTGCTCACAAAGACATGACCCACCACAAACGCATAAATGGTAGCAAGAATCAACACCAATGCTTCCATTCGGCGCACCTCCTTCGTTGGCTGCGGTTTATCTGTACCTGTATGATACAATTCCACAGACTAAGGTGGCCTTAGGGATGGGCGATTCAGTTTAAGACGGCATGAAAAAAAGCATGGCGGGTATTCCTGCCGCGCAGGAAACGCCGCATCTCTCCTCCATGCCTGCGCTTTACGACGGATGTGCGCACGAAAAAGGATCGGTATGACGCAGCAAAACCGGCGCTCCAGAAAGCGGCCGTCATGGAGGCGAACGCCTCGGTGAGCAGGGATTTCCATGCGCTTCTTCGGGGCATCTGAAACCGACAAAAAAAAGGTACAACATTACGCCGTTCATGTCAAGACGCAGAAATCCATGTTTCTGCCGTTATCGCGCATTTTTTCGGCCTGTGCAACGCAGTCAACCTCAAACGATTCGCCAGGCCAATGCCGAGGTTCGTGCAGGCCGCCGCTTTGCCCGCGCCGCCCTTTGGGCTGACGATGGCCATCATGGACGCCGGCATCTCTTCGCGTTCTTCCTTAGATACAAAAGGGTGATCCGGGCATGTGGGACGGCCTGCCCATGGACGAGCCGGGGTTTTCGCACGCCACGCCTGCGCAGACGCGCGGGCCCGGCTCCGATCCGCGCGATGTGCTACGCTCTGCATCTGCGGCGGTCTGAACCGGATCCGCTCCACAAGGCGGCTCATGGCGGAATGCCGGAGGCATGCGGCGCTGCCTGATTTGCCGAATATGCTCCGGCCCGATTTGAGGACGATTGCGCATTTTCGCAAGGCAGCGTTCAGCGATTTTGTGAAAGGCATGCGCGGAGCCGAAACTGCTGGGGAAGCGCTCCGCTGCCGTGATCGGCACGAGGAGCCGCGCCGGCAGCGGCGCGCCTGTCTTCTGTGCAAGAAACCGAAAAGACAGGCGCTGAAATGCGCTTGCTTTACAGGCCCATTTGTGCCAGAAATAGGCAACAAAAAAGTCTGAAAACCATCGTTTTCAGACAAATCTGGTCGAGGTGACAGGATTTGAACCTGCGACCTTTTGGTCCCGAACCAAACGCGCTACCAAACTGCGCTACACCTCGAAATATGGAGCCAATGAAGGGACTCGAACCCTTGACCTGCTGATTACGAATCAGCTGCTCTACCGACTGAGCCACATTGGCATCGGGCTACCCGTCCGTATCCGCGACATTCTCGCGCCTGACAGATAGAGATTATATCAGCTTTCGGCTCACATGTCAACCTCTTTTTTCGCTTTTTTGAATTTTTGCGCGGCGGTTGAACGTACACAGCGGTGAAGCCCCGGACACTTCGCCGGGCTGTCACGCGGCTCTTTTCTGCACCGCTGCGCGCGAAAAGGCCCGCGCAGCGCGGGCCTTTTCGGCAAAGCGGACACACCTCTCCGGGAAAGCGCGAAGGGGCCAAAGTCCCTTCATGGCCATCCGCAGCGAAGATGTGTACGCCGCTTCTGTGATCATGTGCCGGCCGCGCGCAGCGCGCGGGCCTTTGCATCACTTGGTCAGATCGGAGGTGCAGTGGCCGCAGCGCGTCGCATCATCCGCGATCTCCATGCGGCAGTACGGGCACAGGCGCGGCGCTTTCGCGGGCGCCGGCTCTTCCTTCTTCCAGAGCATGTTCATCAGCTTGATCACCAGGAACATACAGAACGCCACAAGGATGAAATCGACGATGCACTGGACAAACGCGCCGTAGTTGACCGTCGCCACGCCGGCCGCAGCCGCCGCATCGACCGTCGCATAGTGCTGGCCGTCCAGGGCATAGAACAGGCCGCCGAAATCGACGCCGCCGGTCAGCAAGCCCAGCAACGGCATGAAGATGTCGTTGACCAGGGACGTGGTGATCTTGCCAAAGGCGCTACCAATGATCACGCCGACGGCCATGTCTACGACATTGCCGCGCATCGCAAACGTTTTGAACTCCTCAAAGAACTTTTTCATACCGGGTTCTCCTCATCTTGTGTTGGTTGTTGCATCGGTTTACCGGCGGGCATTCCGCCGGAAACGGCTTCTTCATGCGCGGCGTCTGCGCCGGCGTCCAGCTTCGCCGCCAGGCCGGAGAAATCGATCTCCGGCAACTCCGAGAGCGAAGCGATGCAGAAATGGCGCAAAAATGCGTCCGTCGTGCCGTAGAGAATCGGGCGGCCGAGCGCCTCTTTGCGCCCCACCTCCTCGATGAGCCCCTTTGAGACCAGCGACTGCACGGAATAATCGCATTTGACGCCGCGAATCTGCTCGACCTCCGCCTTGGTCACCGGCTGGCGATAGGCGATCACCGCCAGCGTCTCCATGACCGCCTGAGAGAGCGACTGCTTTTGCACGGGCTGCAGCAGCTTTTCCACATACGGCGCGTAGTCCGGGCGCGTGGTGAGCTGCACGTGCGCGCCAAAGCGCAGCAGGCGAAGCCCGCGCCGGTCAAAGTCGTATCCGCTCTCCAGCGCGTCCAGCGTCTCCTCCAGCTCGCCTTCCGTGAGCCCCATGGCGCGGCAGAGCTCCTTCTTCTCCACCGCGTTGCCGCTGACAAACAGGATCGCTTCCACGATGCCCACGCGCTCCTGCATGTCAATCTTCTGTCCGTCCAGCGGCATCGCCGTCTGTTCCGTCTTCTCCATGCGCATCCTCCCCTCTGCCGGGCATGATCAGGATGTCGTCAAAGGCGTGCTCCTGTCGCACGTGCAGCTTGCCCAGCTTGAGCAGTTCGAGCATCGCCAGAAAGTACGAGACGATTTCGTCGCGCGTCACCTCGCAGGAGAGCATGTCCGAAAAGAGCACTGGGCCGCGCTTGAGCCGCGTGGTCAGGTTAAACGTGCACTGTTCGATGGTGAACTTGTCGCGCGTGATCGCGCGGAACACGCGGCCCGGCTCATCGACGGCCGTCTGGCGCGCAAGGATGCGCTCCAGCGCACGCACCAGCCCCTGCAGCGTCAGACCCGTCAGTTCCACCGGCTGCGGCGGCAGCGGGTATTCCTCCGGCAGCTTGCTGAAGACCTGCATGGCCGCCTGCTCAAACGCCCTCATCTGCCCGGCGCTCTCCTTGTAGAGCTTGTACTCCTCAAGCCGGCGGATCAGCGCCTGTTCCGGCGTCTCCTCGCCCTCCTCCTCAGGCGCGGGCGGGCGCGGCAGCAGCGCGCGGGACTTGATCTCCAGCAGCGTCGCCGCCATCGTCAGGAACTCGCTGGCCACGTCCATGTCCAGCTCGTCCAGGCCGTCCAACGATGCGAGGTATTGTTCCGTGATCTGCGAGACGAATATGTCCTTGATGTCCACCTTCGCGCGGGTGATCAGGTGCAGCAGCAGGTCGAGCGGCCCCTCAAACTGCTTGAGCGATACGACATATGCCACGCGTTACCCCCAGATCAGGCCGATGGGCCAGAGCAGCAGATCCTGCGCGGGATAGACCACCGCGGCGATGATCCGTCCGAGCACGCCCTGCGCCGAGAGGATCAGCACGATGAGCATGCCCACGCGGAACGCGCGCTCCGACAGATGGAACCGGCCCCGAAACACCAAATCGTTGAACACATGATAGCCGTCCAGCGGCGGCAGCGGGATGAGGTTAAACACGGCCAGATTCAGGTTCACCAGCGCGGTATACGCAAACAGGCGCACAAACGGAATCAGCGCCGAATGGGCGATCAGCGCACCGAAGTCCTCCTGCGCGCTGCCGGCGATCACCGACCAGACGGCGTTGTAGCGGTAGCTGACCAACGTGGTCAGGCCCACCTCGTCGATCACCTGTGTCTGCCACATGCACGCGCTGCATGCGACCGTCAGCAGCGTGAAGAGCACGAAGAGCAGCATGTTGACCGCGATGCCTGCCAGGCTCACCAGCAGATCTGCCTTGCGCCGGTCGCCCCTGTAGTTCCACGGGTTGACCGGCACGGGCTTGGCGTAGCCGAAGCCAAAGAAGAACATGAGCAGCGTGCCGACGGGATCGAGGTGGCGCAGCGGGTTGAGCGACAGCCGCCCCGCGCGTTTGGCGGTATCGTCGCCGCAGCGGTACGCCGCATACGCGTGCGCCCACTCGTGGCAGCACAGGCCGATGAGCACGGCCAGCACGCGGTAAACTGCCTGATCCAAAAAGGAAATCGGCTCCGCCAGCAAGGCAGACAGTTCCTCCCACACGCGCGTTCTCCCCTCCTCTTCGCACTTTGCTTCTGCTATACACGCATTGCCGCTCTATTGTAGCGCAGTTCTCGTTTTTCTGTCAAGCGATTTATCCATGTTCCGGACAAACCTACATTTATCCATGTTCCGGAAAAACCGGGCAAAAAGAGAGGGCGACGGACATTCGTCCGCCGCCCGCAGGAGAAGCGATCATTCAACCATGCTCGCGGCATGCGCGCCGGCCGTCCGGCCGTAGACGCCGCAAGTCATCAAAATGCTGCCGCAGCCGTAGTAGCGGTTGCCGATGATCTGCGGCATCGCGCACGTGCCCGCAGCATAGAAGCCCGGAATCACCTGGCCGTCCTGATCGAGCACCTGCGCGTTTTCGTTGATTGCGCAGCCGCTGAAGCCGTCGGACACGCAGCAATTCAGCATCAGCGCCGTATATGGCGCATCCACGCGTTCCATGTACTGCGGATCTTTTCCAAATTCCTCGTCCACGCCCGCGTCACAGGAGGCGTTATAGCGCTCAATGGTCGCCCTGAGCGTCGCTGCATCCATGCCGGTCATCTCCGCGAGCGCTTCGATGGTATCCGCCTGATAGGCAAGATGATACGTCTTTCCATCGTTCGTGGTGAACGTCTTGTCCTTGCCCTCATCGTAATGCTGACCGTATTTCTCCAGATACTTTGCGCCAACTACGGCCCAGCCGAATGTGTCGCCGCTATCGTAGAGCAGATCACCGTAATCAAACGTAAACGCATCTTCGTTAATCAGACGTTCGCCTTTGGTGTTCGTCTGGATGACATTGTAGAGCACCTTGGTCGGAGAGCCCGGATACGGCTGCGTATGATCGCACTTGCCGCTGGGCGCATAGACGAAGCTGGCCGCCATGTACCCGATCGGGATCATCTTGGCACCGGCGCTTTCCGCCAGCGTCCAGCCGTCTCCGTCGCCCCATCCACTGTAGTTGAGCGGCGACAGCTTCGGATTCAGCTTGGCCACCATCTCACGGTTTCCACCGTAGCTGCCTGTGCACAGAATCGTCGCATCCGCCGTGATGGTGATGTCGTCCCCATAGGGATTGGTCGCCTTCACACCGGTCACCGCGCCGTCTTTCATCAGCAGCTCTGTCGCCGTGGTGTTCATGTAAATCGTCAGGTTCTGCGTCTTTTCCGCCGCCTCGACAATCTTCTCCATCAGGCCGTCGCCCTTCTTCCAGCTGACATGGGAGCGGGGGTCGTTGCGCGGCTCAAGCGCAGAGATCGCATGCACTTCCTCAAACACGACGCCATGGTTGATCAGCCAATCGATCAGTTCATCGGAGTCGTTGACCGCCTTGCGAAGTAGATTCGCATCCAGCGTCTTTTCCTTGGCATAGAGCGCATACATGTCATTGAACATGTCTTCCTGACTGTCCTGAATGCCCTGTGCCTTCTGGAAGCTGGTTTCCGCGCCCATCACCATGCCCTCGGAGCGGGTGGTCGATGCGCTGTACACGCCGGAGCGCTCCAGCACAATGACGTCCTTTCCCGCCTCAGCCGCCTCGATGGCCGCCGTCAGACCCGCCATGCCCGCGCCGATGACCACGATCTGGGTATCCATTTGGGTGGTGCGCGCTTCGCGCATCGTCACCGGCGCGCGTTTGATCGCCGCCACATCCGCGCCGGCCGCCTCAAGCGCCTCTTCCACTGCGGCAAAGACCGCATTGGATGTCACGGTCGCGCCCGCAATGGCATCAACCGCCAAGGACTGCTGCGCCACGATCTGTTCGGCCAGCTGCTTTCCTGCCGCCACGCCAATCATACCGGTGTCGTCGTTTTCAACAACCGCGATCGCTTCAATGGCATTGTCCTTCATCGTCACTTCGACCTTGATCTCGCTCATGAAGCCGAATGAAGATCCCTCGTATACGCCGTCGGCCGCCGTTTTTGCCTCGGCCTCCACGCCGTTGGCCTCGTCGATGCACGCCTGCACCGCCTCCTTCGCCGCCGCCGTCGTCACGGTCGCGCCCGCCACGCCGTCAATCTCGACGCCCTGTGCCTCAAGGATCTGGGCCTTGACCGTCTCAAGCGCCACGCCGCCGATGTTCTCGGTCTCCTGTTCGCCGCTCAGCGCCACGTCCACGATCTTCCCCGCGTCAAACGTCACGACGGCCTTGACCTCGCCCCCGAAGCCCTTGGCTGCGGCCTCGTAAACGCCGGTCGCATCTCCCTCCGCGAACGCCGTGCAGGCGCTCCCCAGTACGGCCAGCATCGCCAGAATGATGACAAGCCTCTGCATTTTCATCCGTTTTTCCTCCTTCTTTTTCCGTCTTCCGGGCGGTTTATGTGAAAAATATAGCACAAATATGCTTGTCACAGAAGCAGAAAGATGTTATCATGATGACAAGGAAAACCTTTAAACCAATGGACATGCGCAAGGATATGATCCGATGAACGACAGGCAGATTGTTTCCTTTCTTTCCGTCGCGGAGTGCGGCAGTTTTTCGCGCGCCGCGCGCAATCAGTACATCTCGCCACAGGCGATCATTCAGCAGGTCGATCTGCTGGAAAAGGAGGTGGGCGTCAGGCTGCTCATCCGCTCGCACCACGGGGTGACGCTCACGGAAGAGGGCAAGCAGTTTTACCGGGGGATGCTGCGCATCAGCAGCGACATTCGCGCGCTGCTTGAACAGATCCGTCATACAAATGCGCGCCGCCTGCGCATCGGCGTGTTTGACATGTCGCAGATGATGGCGGCGATCTGCGAGCGCTTTTCCGCCATTCATCCGGAGATCGCCCAGGAATACGTCATGGTTCCCCCGGAAGATTGGATGGATGCGCTCAAGCTGCTGCACACCGGTCAACTGGATGTCTTCGAGCACGCAGAAGTGCCGCAGCTCTATGAGGACGGGCTGGACTTCATTCCCCTGAAGCGCGACCGCTTTGTTTGCGTGATGCACACCACGCATCCGCTGGCCAGAAAGGACGACATCGTGCCGGAGGATCTCGCGCGGCTTCGCATCGGCATCCACGACATCTCCTGCGTCCCGGCGCTTCAGGCGCTGCTTCAGGCGCGCGCGCCCGGTTCCGAGCTGATCTCCGGCAACAGGGGCCCGCTTTCAGCGTTTGACATCTGCAAAAACGGCGGCGTGTTTCTCACCTCGAAGAGCTTTTGCGAGAAATACAGGCCGCTGCGCACACTTCCTTTTCAATGTGATCTCTACTGGACATACGGCATTGCCTTCAGGCAGAATCCCGGCCCGCTCGTTACACGCTTCATCGACAATGCCAAAGCGTTGTTCATCCTGTGACGCCGCAGCGCAGAGCACGTTTGCTCTGCGCTGAATATATCGAGGGCATCCCTTCCCTGATGGGAATACATGAAGGGGCCGAAGCCCCTTCATGCGGTCGCGGCTGCAAGCCGCCTCTTCTCTCCTGTTCCGGCCGTGCGCAAGCAGGGAAAGGATGTGTCCCACCTCTTTGCCGACGCGCTGATGGCGCGCGGCTGATGCGGCGGTTCGCCCCGCCCCTCAGCCCATCTGCACCATGTCCTTGTGCAGCCGCATCAAAATGCGCTTTTCCAGCCGGGAGATGTAGCTCTGGCTGATGCCCATGATGTCGGCGACCTCCTTTTGCGTCTTCTCCTGGCCGCCGCCCAGGCCAAAGCGCAGGCGCATGATCTCCTTCTCCCGCATGGACAGCCGCGAGAGCGCCGTCGCCAGCATCTGACGCTCCACCGTCTCCTCAATGTGCCGGTAGACCATGTCGCCCTCCGTGCCCAGGATGTCCGAGAGCAGCAGCTCGTTGCCGTCCCAGTCGGTGTTGAGCGGCTCGTCGAGCGAGACCTCCAGCTTCTGGCGGCTGGTTCTGCGCAGGAACATGAGGATCTCGTTTTCGATGCAGCGCGAGGCGTACGTCGCCAGCTTGATCTTCTTGGACGGATCAAACGTGTTGACCGCCTTGATCAGCCCGATCGTGCCGATGGAGATCATGTCCTCGATGCCCACGCCCGTGTTTTCAAACTTGCGCGCGATGTAGACCACCAGTCGCAGATTGTGCTCGATGAGCGTGGCGCGCACGGCCTTGGGCTCCGCCTCCATGCGCGCAAAGAGCGCGCTTTCCTCCTCGCGGGTCAGCGGCGGCGGCAGCGAATCGCTGCCGCCGATGTAGGCGACCGTTCCCTCCGGCCGCAGGATCGCCCAGTTGGGTTTGGCCGTCCGCTGTGTCATCCATCCGTTCCTCGCCTGTTCCATATCCTGTTCCCCCTCCGCTTTTGATCGCCATCCTCCAGCAGCGCCGCCGGCACGAGCGCAGGCGCGTCCTCCCGCATGCCCGGGGAGAGCGCAATGATCGCCCGCACGCGCCGCCGCTCAGGCGATCTGATCTCGACCGCCTGCGGGGCCAGCACGCCCATCATCTGCCTGCCGCCCGCCGTGTCCGCAAAGATGGGCCTGAGCATGTCCTCGCCCAGGTGCAGCCTGCGCCTGCCCGCCGCCTCCGGCAGCACGATGACCGGCAGATGCGTCAGATAATCACGCAGCGTATTCCCGCTGTCGATCATCGCGTCAAACGACGCGCGCCGGCCTCGATAGACGCAGACCACCTGCGCGCGCCAGACGCCCGCATGGACGCGCCGCGCGCCGCGCACGTGCGCCGACGCGATCAGCGCGCAGCCGCCGCCCAGCGCATACGCCGCCGCCAGTGACCCCGTCGCGCCGGAGAGCGCCAGCACGATGCCGCCCAGCAGGCCCGCCGCGCTCAGCAGCAGCGCCACGTGCCCGGCGGGATGCGCCAGCGCGCGCCGTCCGTGCGCAAGCGCCACCATCAGCAGCGCCGTAGGCAGCCAGAGCAGCGCGGTCTGCCCGCGCGTGAGCGAAAGCTGCCTGCACGCCTCGGCCACCGCCGCGCCCGCCAGCGCGGCGCACGCGCAGCGCCGCAGCGCAATCCGTTCGCCCGCCAGCCTCGCTGCCAGCAGGAGCGACAGCGCGTTGAGCGCCGCATCCAGCATCGTGAGCGCCGTGGTCAACCCCCTTTACGGCGTCATTATAGCGCGACGCATCGACGTTTTCCTGTCGTTTCTGCGCGCGAAAAAGGAGGAACGCTCGCCCTGCTTCGACAGCGTTTGCTCGCGCCTTCGCGCGGATTGCGGGGAAATGCATAAAAAAGGGCGATCCCAACATGCGGTTGGGATCGCCGAAGCGTTTCGCTCGGTTCAGGCTGTCGTTGAGCAGGGCGGGCAAACCGGTGGTCATCTGCGGAAAGGGGCGATGCAGGCAGACAGTGGCAGGACGGACCGCGCCCCTCAAGGCTGAAATGAACGGGCTTGCGCCGGACCTTGACCGCCGCAGTCCGTCCTGCTGGCGGGTAGACAAGAGGTGCGACAGCCCAAAGCGCTGCCGCACCTCTGATTGTTGTTTCATCAAAAAACTGGAATTTCAATAACCATCATGATGTCCTAACTTGAAAACCGCTCACCATCAGCGACGTCAATATAGCTGAAACTGTCTGAATTTTCAGAGATAAATACCAAATCAGAACCATCTACACGGAAATAATAGTTTCTTGTTTTCGTTTGCAATCCAGTATCCGACAGGTGCAATACATCCCCTTCCAATGTCCAACTTCCCATGCCGATATAACTGCTCAAAGGTCCCTCAGAGTAGGAGAATGTACCGTCATCCATCATTGCGATTGTAAAATCACCGCCAAATCCATCTTTTTGACAGGTATACGTTCTGCCAGCGATATCACTTTCTTTCACTGAACCCGTTTCAGCGCAGCCTGTCAAAAGGCAAGTTATGGCAAGGAGCAAAGCCAAACATCCTGCTCTAAACTTCTTCACAACGATCTCCTTTCCGCATCATGGCAATTTTTCGTGCCGTTCAAGTCCCTTTCTTGATTATACTCTCACAGTGGTAAGATCGCAACGACTGTCTTTTCTCAAGGGAGCAGTCCAAACCTGCCTGAGGGATTTCAGACCCCTTCTTCGCTTCGCGCTGTATTTGACCTTTTTTCCAGAAATCAGTATGATAAACAGAATCGTCTCGGCTTGACCGCACAAAAGAGACCACCCATCCGGCATCACGCCCGTTGAGTGGTCTCTTTCACGTCTGCCCCGCCTGAGGGTATCGCACGAAATCTGATTTCTGCAAAACCCCATTCAACGCCCCTTCCCGCCCGGCGGACGGGAGGCGCGTCTTTTGTCTGATCAGATCGCCTTGGAGATCTGCTGGCCCTGCTTGGTGTCCTTGAGGATGTAGCCGAGCCTGGTGATCTCATCGCGCAGGCGGTCGCTTTCGGCCCAGTTCTTGTTGGCGCGGGCCTCGGCGCGCGCGGCGAGCAGCTTGTCCACCGCGTCATCCCTGGCGTCCGTACTGCGGCGCAGGATGCCCAGCACGCCCGTCAGCTCGGCCATGGCGTCCAGCACGGCCCGGACGGCGGCCTTCGGGCTCGTCTCGTCGAGCGCCGCGTTCGCCTCGCGCACCAGCTCGAAGATCTGGCCGATGGCGTTGGCCGTGTTCATGTCGTCGTCCATCGCCGCGTCAAAGCCCTCGCGCGCGGCCTGAACCTTTTCAAGCAGCGCGTTCTCCCGCTCGCCCATCGGGCCGTCGGCGGCGTTTTCCAGCAGGAAGGCGTAGTGATCGCGCGCGGTGTACAGGCGATCCAGCGACGCCTTCGCCTGCTCGATCATCTCGCGGGAGAAGTTGATCGGGCTGCGGTAGTGCGCGCTGAGCATGAACATGCGCACGGCCTCCAGATCGAACTCCTTGGCGATGTCGCGCACGGTGAAGAAATTGCCCAGCGACTTGCTCATCTTCTGGTTGTCCACGTTGATGAAGCCGTTGTGCATCCAGTAGCGCACGAACGTCTTGCCCGTGGCGCCCTCGCTCTGGGCGATCTCGTTCTCGTGGTGCGGGAAGACGAGGTCCTTGCCGCCGCAGTGGATGTCGATCGTCTCGCCCAGGTACTTCATGCTCATCGCGGAACATTCGATGTGCCAGCCCGGACGGCCCATGCCCCACGGGGACTGCCACGCCGGCTCGCCGGGCTTCTGCGCCTTCCAGAGGGCGAAGTCCATCGGGTTGCGCTTGACGGCGTCCACCTCGATGCGCGCGCCGCTCTCCAGGTCGTCCATGCACTGGCCGCAGAGCTTGCCATAGCCGGCAAAGCCCTTCGTGTTGTAGTAGACGTCGCCGTTGTCCGTCGCATAGGCGAGGCCCTTCTCCTCCAGCTTCTGAATGAGCGCGATGATCTCCGGAATGTGCTCGGTCGCCCGCGGGTTGACGGTGGCGCGCTCGATTCCCAGCGCGTCCGCGTCCTTGTAGTATTCGGCGATGAAGCGCTCGCCCAGCTCCTTGACGGTGATGCCCTCCTCGTTGGCGCGGCGGATCATCTTGTCGTCGATGTCGGTGAAGTTCTGCACGAACGTCACCTGATAGCCCTTGTGCTCCAGATACCGGCGCAGCGTGTCAAACACGATGAACGGGCGCGCGTTGCCGATGTGGAAGTAGTTGTAGACGGTCGGGCCGCAGGCGTAGATGCGCACCTTGCCCGCCTCCAGCGGCACAAATTCCTCCTTGCGTCTGGTCTGCGTGTTATAGATCTGCATCGTCGATGTCCTCCTTGATCTGATGGGTGCCATGCATGCGGTGCATGTAGTTTTCCAGCTCGTAGATTCTGCGTTCGAGCGCCTTGATGCGCTCCTTGACCGGGTCGGGCAGGTGGACGTGATCCAGATCGACCTTGGGCGCTTCGCCCTGCCTGCGCACGATGCGTCCGGGATTGCCCACGACGGTGCAGTTGGGCGGCACCGCCTTGAGCACCACGGCGCTCGCGCCGATCTTGCTGTTATCGCCCACGGTGAAGGGGCCCAGCACCTTCGCGCCCGCGCCGATGGTCACGTTGTTGCCGATGGTCGGATGGCGCTTGCCCGTTTCCTTGCCGGTGCCGCCGAGCGTCACGCCCTGATAGATCGTCACGTTGTCGCCAATCACCGTCGTCTCGCCGATGACCACGCCGCTGCCGTGGTCGATGAAGAAGCCCTTGCCGATCTGCGCGCCGGGGTGGATCTCGATGCCCGTCACGTGGCCCGCGTGCTGGGAGAGCCAGCGCGCAAGCGTCGTGTGGCCGGCAAGATACAGCCTGTGCGCGAGCCGGTGATAGGCCATGGCCTTCACGCACGGATAGCACAGCAGCACTTCCCACTTCGATTTGGCCGCCGGATCGCGTTCGAGCACGGACTGCACGTCTGCGCGAAGGTTATCAAACATCGCCGTCCCTTCCTTTCCCGGAAAGCAAAGCGGCCCTGCCGTCTCCTCCTCAGAGACGGCAGGGCCGCGGTTCCACTCTGTTTGGGCATGTCTGCCCCGCTCATTCGCCGTAACGCAGCGCCTGCGCCGCAGCCTACCTGTCGGTGCGGGGCTCCCGGATGCACTTCTCCCGCCGCCTGCCGCGCGCGCTTTCAGCCGGTGACGCACGCTCTCTTGATGCGGTTCGGCGGGATACTCTTCCGTTCTTCGCCTGTCCTGATCATTATATGCCGGGTGCACGCGCCATGTCAAGGCCATTTTTTCTTCACGAAAAATTCAGCTGTTTTCTTCACGAAAAATTCAGCTGACCCTTGTATTTTCCTCTATACGATTTCGCCCGCATGTGCTATAATGGATGAAACACTTGAGGTTTGGAGGTTGAGTCCCATGGCTTCTGCAAAGACTCCGTCTGCCCGTGAGCTGCGCAAGAAGAAGATGACCCGCGTCGTCGCGCTCGTCGCCTGCGCCGCGCTGCTCATCACGGGTATTGTGCCGTACATCGTCTACGCGCTGTACTGATTCACTGACAACATACGCCGCTTCCGTCTGCCGGAAGCGGCGTATTGTTTACTGCGGATCGCCGGAAGCGCCCAGGATGCCGCCCGCGCTCGACCTGAGCCGGTCGATCAGCGCACGGATCTCGGCCGCCTGCGCGGCGGTGATGTCCTCCGGCTTGGTCTTGTGCACGGCCTTCTTGAGCGCGCCGATGTCCTCCTTGATGCGCTTTTTCGTCTCCTTGTCGAGCTCCTTGTGCTGGCCGAGCGCCTGCTCGGCCTCGTAGGCCAGGCGTTCGCCCTCGTTGCGGGTGTCCAGCGCCTCCTTGCGCTCCCTGTCCCACGCCTCGTACTGCCTGGCGTCCTCCATCGCGCGGCGAATCTCGTCCTCGCTCATGTTGGTCGTCGAGGAGATGGTGATCTCCTGGCTGTTGCCCGTGCCCAGATCCTTCGCGGAGACCTTGACGATGCCGTTGGCGTCGATCTCGAATGTCACCTCGATCTGCGGCACGCCGGCCATCGCGCGGCGGATGCCCTTGAGGCGGAAGTTGCCCAGCAGCTTGTTGTCGCGCGCGAAGTGGCGCTCGCCCTGGAGCACCTTGATGTCCACCGCCGTCTGGAAGGGCGCGGCGGTCGTGAAGATCTGGCTGTGCTTGGCCGGGATCGTCGTGTTGCGGTCGATGATCTTGGTCGCCACGCCGCCGACCGTCTCGATGGACAGCGAGAGCGGCGTCACGTCCATGAGGATGATGTCCTGCGCGGCGGAGGAGACGACCATGCCGTTGCCCGGATTCTTCGCCGCCAGCTTGCCGCCCTGAAGCGCCGCGCCCAGCGCCACGCACTCATCCGGGTTCATCGTCTTGCTGGGCGCCTTGCCCGTCATCTTGCGCACCATCTCCTGCACGGCGGGCATGCGCGTGCTGCCGCCCACCAGCAGCACCTGCGACAGATCGCTCATGCTCAGCGCCGCGTCGGTCATCACCTGATTGACCGGCCCGGCCGTGCGATCCACCAGATCGCGCGTCATGCCCTCAAACTGCGCGCGCGTGATCGTGATGTCCATGTGGTGCGGGCCGTTCTTGTCCTGCGCGAGGAAGGGCAGCATGACCTGCGCGCTCATCTGCCCGGAGAGCTCGCGCTTGGCCTTCTCCGCCGCCTCGCGCACGCGCAGCATGGCGGCGGTGTCGCGCGTCAGGTCGATCTTCTCCGTGCGCTTGAACTCGCTGACGAGGTGATCGGTCAGCCGCTGGTCGAAGTCGTCGCCGCCCAGGTGGTTGTCGCCGCTGGTGGCCAGCACCTCGATGACGCCGTCGCCGATCTCGATGAGCGACACGTCGAACGTGCCGCCGCCCAGATCATAGACGAGGATCTTCTGCGCCTGCCCGTGATCCAGGCCATAGGCGAACGCCGCCGCCGTCGGCTCGTTGATGATGCGCAGCACGTTGAGCCCCGCGATGCGGCCCGCATCCTTCGTCGCCTGGCGCTGCGCGTCGGTGAAGTACGCCGGGACGGTGCTGACCGCCTCGCTGACCGGCTCGCCCAGAAACGCCTCCGCGTCCCGGCGCCGCTGTTGCAGGATCATCGCGGAGATCTCCTGCGGCGTGTACGCCTTGCCGTCGATCTTCACGCGGTAATCGTTGCCCATCTCGCGCTTGATGGAGAGCACCGTGCGCCCCGCGTTGACCGCCTGCTGCCTGCGCGCCGCCTCGCCGACCACACGCTCGCCGTTCTTGGAAAAACCCACGACGGACGGCGTCGTGCGCCCGCCCTCTGAATTGGGGATGACCACCGGCTCGCCGTTTTCCATCACGGCGACGCAGCTGTTGGTCGTGCCCAGATCGATGCCAATGACCTTGCCCATATCGTTCATCCTCCGAAAGAAGTCCTGTTATATTGGATCATTCTGCTCTATTGTACCCATAGGCGGCGCGCATCGCAAGGGCAAAAACGTGAAATCTGCAAGGAGTCAATGTATCCTTTGCACGCCCGCGCCGTCCCAGCGCGCCGCATCGATGGCAAACAGACAGATGCTCAGCGCCGTGATCGTCTGGATGCGATGGGCAAAGAACGGATGATAGAACGAGTGCCCGTTGATCACCAGATACCACAGATATGGGGACGCGCCCACGAGCAGATATGCCAACGCGCGCCGCCACTGCGGATTGCGGTGGCGCACGATCCGATAGAGCAGCGCAGCGACAGGCAGCGCGAAGACGATGTATACCCGCTTGCCCTGTGCCAGGAAGTACATCTCGGCATTGCGCGCGAAGGCCACGCCTCTTGAGCCCGCGTCCATGTCGCTCGTCCAGCCGAAAATGTGGTCAAACGCATCCTTGAAGATGTTTTGGCCCAGCACGGCGGAGCCGATCGCCCACTTCATTGCCCAGCAGCCCACGTAGCCGATGCCCCAAAGCAGCGCGCAGCATACGATCTCCGCCATGCGGCTGCGCAGCGGCACGGCCGTCTCTCGCTGATTGTCTGCGAACAGATAGACCAACAGCGGAACGCCCAGCGTCAACAGCGGCGCGGTCAGAAAATCGACAAAGCTCGTCACCATGCCGGTGACCATGAAGACCAGATTGAGATGCGGCCTGAGCCGCTCACGATGGCGCAGCAGCACGATGCAGGCGATCATGGCGATGAAGTACACATGCGCGTACTGCATGCAGGTGGGGATTACCGTGATATAGCCCGCCGCAAAACAGACGCAAAGCGCCACCGCCGCCGGCATGCCCGCGCCCCCGGGAATCGTCTGCGCCATGCGAATCAGCAGCCAGGCGAAGAGCATGTAAAAGACCATCATGTAGATGTAGCGAATCTTCCACTGCTGAAAGAGGATCAGCAGCGGCCTGAGCCACACGAGATAGCCGTGCCAGTATCGGCTGTAACCGTTGACGGACATCGCCGCTTCCAGAGGGTTCATCGTTTCATCCTCGGAGATGGCATGGTTGATCATCATGTTGTCGTCGCCGGTGTCAAAGATCGCGCCGCGCGTGCCCATGATGAAATAGCCCGGAGCCTCCCCCTCGTAACCGAAGATGTCGTTGCTGAATTCCACGTGATAGGCAATCCATTCCTGCGGAATACAGAACGAGAGCGTCATCAGCAGGACAAACAGGGCGTTCAGCCCGAAAAAGACGGCGGCATATCTGCTCGCCCCCCCGGATCGCGTGCTTGTTCATTCGTATACTCCTCCACACCGCATGATATTACATTCAGTATAATATCTGCATGCGCCTGTGTCAATCGTCTGCGTGCAGCCGTCCGCGCGGGCGCTTCCAGAAAAAAATCTCCAGATATGAAATTTTTCTCCGTCTGATTCGTCATATCCAGTAGGAGGAGGTGACGCGCGCCATGCCCGGCTTTACACAAGATGACCGCGAGCAGGCGCTCATGCGCCTGATGCTCACGCACGGCGACGGCGTCAAGCGGCTGTGCTGCATGTATCTGCGCGATCTGCCCAGCGCGGAGGACGCCGCGCAGGAGACGTTCATCAAGGCGTTTTCACACATCGAAGCGCTGCTGTGCGGCGAGATTCAAAACGAAAAGGCCTGGCTGATGCGCATCGCCGTCAACACCTGCAAGGATATGCTGCGCTCCTCGTGGTTCCGGCACATCGACCGCGCCAGGGTCATCGAGGACATGCCGCTCGCCGCACCGCCCTCGCATGAGGACGATCTGGCGCTCGTGCAGGCCGTTCAGGCATTGCCCACGAAGCTCAGGGAGATCGTCCTGCTGCACTACTATCAGGATCTGAATCTGCGCACCTGCGCGCAGATACTGGGCATCTCGCCGCCCACGGCCACCAGACGGCTGCAGCAGGCCATCAAACGGCTGCAAAATGAGTTGGAAAGGAGCTGATCTCGATGAAAAGACAACACCCCATCAAGCGCGCCATCGACGAGAGCCTCAGCTCCGTGCACTTTGACGCCCACGACATGCAGCGCGTGCTGCGCGCCGTGCGCGAACAGGAAGCGCCGCGCAGCCGGAAGGCGCGCAGGGTGCGCCTGGATCTGCTGGCCACGGCGGCGGCCGCCGTGCTGGTGATCGTGCCCCTCTCGCTCGTCGTGCTGCGCGCGCAGACCGCCGACATCGCCATCATCGCCGCAACGGGCGCGCAGACCGCCGCGAAGACGCAGGCGCCGGGCGGCGAAGACCCGGTGCTGCACGCCGCGCCTTCGGCCGCGCCCACAGCCGTGCTCAGCGAGCACGACGCCATCGCGGTCGCGCGCGCGTGCTTTGAGGCCCAGTGCGACACGACGATCTTCACATTCGACGAATACACCGTCTCATGCGAGGCGATGACCGACGAATCGGGCGCGCCCGCCGCCTATGTCGTGACGATGGAGAGCGTCTATGACAATGGCTGCGCGTTCCGCGTGGTCGTCTCCGCGCCGGACGGCGCCGTCCTCTCCCATTCCTCGCCGGAGGCGGCCACCGTACCCGCGCAGATCGACGAGACGTCCGAGGAAGTGCTTGACTGGTACGCGCGCTACGGCCAGCATCGCTTCATGTGGCCGCTGGAGGCACAGGCCGAGTTCTCCCGCCGCTACGAGGGCGGCAGGCTGCGCGCGCCGCAGGAGGGCGACATGGACGAGGCCGCCATCCGCCAGATGGCCATGACCTATGCCGAGCAGCAGCTGGGCGAGCCGGTCATCTGCGGCATCTCGCTCTTCTCCGAGCGCTTCACCTGGGACGGGCAGGCGCGCTACCTCGTGTGCTGCTTCCCCGGCGACACGCTGCCCGATCCGCTGCCGGAAACCTGTCTGGCCTACACGTTCCTCGCCTCGGACGGCACAGCCGAAATGCAGGACAGCATCGAGACGGACGGGCTGTGAGCGGGGCACGTCGGGCTGCCGCCGCCAGTGGCTCAAGCAGGCAGGCGGAGTACCGAGAATCGCAGAGAGCGGTCAAAAGGCGCGACGATGGGCGGAAACATCCCTTGACCCTTCCTCGCTTCGCGTTTGGAGAGATGTTGGGCTGCCGCCCAAACCCGCTTGGGGCTCTACCCCAAACCCCGCAAGGGATTCATCCCTTGACCCCTCCTCGCTTCGCGGCTGCTTAAAGATAACACCACATAAAACCGCCCGGCTCGCGCCACACTACGTGCAGCGCAGAGTCGGGAGGTTTTTTTGTATGTGTACCGCCATCAGCTTGCTCGCCCACGACCACTACTTCGGCCGCAACCTCGATCTGGAATACGCGCTCGGCGAATCCGTCGTCGTCACGCCGCGCCGCTTCCCCTTCGCCTTCCGGCGCGCGCCGGCCCTGCGTGCGCATCCGGCGCTCATCGGCGTGGCCACCGTCGCAGACGGTTACCCGCTCTATTACGACGCGACCAACGAGGCCGGCCTGTCCATGGCCGGCCTCAACTTCCCCGGAAACGCGCACTATCCGCCCGAAACGCCGGACGGTGACGCCGTCTCCCCGTTTGAGTTCATCCCCTGGGTGCTCGGCCAGTGCGCGTCCGTCAGTGAGGCGCGCGCGCTGCTCTCGCGCATGCGTCTGGCCGCCATCCCCTTCAGCGCCGAGATGCCGCTCGCTCCGCTGCACTGGCTCATCAGCGACCGGCACGCGTCCCTCGTTGTGGAACCGATGGCGGACGGCCTGCGCGTGTACGACAACCCCGTCGGCGTGCTGACCAACAACCCGCCGTTTCCCTTTCACATGGACAACCTCTGCCAATACCGCGCGCTCTCGCCCAATACGCCCGAAAACCGCTTTGCGCCCGCGCTCGACCTGCCCGCCACCAGCCACGGCATCGGTGGCGTCGGCCTGCCGGGTGATCTGTCCTCGCCCGCCCGCTTCGTGCGCGCGGCCTTCATGAAGGCGCACAGCCTGTGCGGCGCGGACGAACTTCAAAACGTCGGCCAGTTTTTCCACATCCTGTCCACCGTGCACCACCCGCGCGGCAGCGTGATGAGCGGCGGCAAACCGGCCATCACGCTCTACGCCTCCTGCTGCAACACGGACAGGGGGATCTACTACTACACGACGTACGAAAACAGCCAGATCACCGCGGTGGACATGCGCCGCGAAGACCTTGACGGCGATGCGCCCGCCGCCTATCCGCTCATCATGGCGCAGCGCATTCACGTGCAGAACGCGTGAACGATACGGCGATGCCCTGCGCATAGCGCGGATTTTCCACATATGCGGCATCGGAGACGTTGCCCGTGTCATCGTACGCGCGCACGGCCAGCGTCCGCACGGTCGAAGGCAGCGCGTCAAGCGGCACGTCGAGCGTGTCGCCGGCAGGCACGAAGAGCCTCTCGCCCACGCAGATGCCCGCGATCTCACCACGGACATCGTGCGCCTCGATGTGCAGGGTATCCTCGTCGATACGCGCCGTCACGCGGGGCGCGCTGTGGTCAAAGCAGCGGACGATCCTGCGCGCACAGTGATAGTCGCCGTCCGGATCGGTGACGCGCACCACGAAGAGTCCGTTGCGCGTCACCGGCACACACAGCTCCACGTCCTGCGCATGCTCCCCGGCCACTTCCAGCCATGCGCCGCCCGCCAGCCGGATCTCAATTCGCGCATAGCTCGTGCCGCCCTCGTCGCGGATGCGCACCGTCGCCATCTCACAGGCCGCGCCGGTCTTCTCCTCGGCGACGTCGATGGTTATGCCATACCGCGATTCGCACGCCTGCGCGCCCGTCGGAAAGAGCAGCGCCATCGCGGTCAGCGCCATGGCGCATATGCGCGCCGCATTTCGTCTCTTTCTCATATTATCCCGTCCTTTCGTCCCCAGTGTATGCGGCCCGCATGAGAGGGCAATCGGATCAGGATGAGAATTTCATGAGAATCGCACCGCGCGGTGGCCATGGCGCGCATCGTGCGGTATAATCAACGTATGAATGAAATCGAGGTGCTCAAGATGAAGATTCTGCTGATCGAGGACGACGCGGAGATTGCCGGGCTGCTTGAGCTCGAACTGCGCCACGAGGGCTACGACGTTCTGTGTGCGCGCGACGGTCGCAGCGGGCTGCACATGGCGCTGGAAACCCCCTGCGACCTCATCGTGCTGGACATCATGCTCCCGCAGATCAACGGGCTGGAGGTGCTTCGCCGCCTCCGTCAGCATCGGAAGACGCCCGTCATCCTGCTCACCGCCAGGGACGCCGTCATGGACAAGGTGACGGGGCTGGACATGGGCGCCAACGACTACGTGACCAAGCCGTTTCACATTGAAGAGCTGCTCGCGCGCATCCGCGCGCTCACGCGCACGGCGCAGCCCAAAGGCGACGTGCTCGTCAACGGTGCGCTCACGCTGGATCGCCAAACGCGCGCGGTCACATATCGCGGCCGCTCGGTGCAGCTGACGAAGACGCAGTTCGACCTGCTGGCGTATCTGATGCTGAATCAGGACATCGTGCTCTCCCGCGAGCAGCTGCTCAACGCCGTCTGGGGCTACACGTATGCGGGCAGCAGCAACGTGGTGGACGTGTACATCGGGTACGTGCGCAGCCGCCTCGGCGAACGCGCAGACGGCGGACTCATCCAAAGCGTCAGGGGGGTTGGCTATGTCATGCGCTCGCAGAAAGCAGAGTAAGCTCTCCGACCGGCTCACGCGCACGTATGCGCTGCTGTTTGCGCTCTCCACGCTTGCGTTCTCCCTCATCGTCTATGCCGCCTCCTGGCATGCGCTGATCGACCGGCAGAAGGAAAGCCTCACCGTCAGTGCCCGGCGCATGACGGCGGTGTACCACGAGGAGATCGAGGAGGGGCACGCGCCGGATGCGCCGGAGGTGCTCTGGGAGATGAACACGAACGGGGACATGGCGCTGCTGCTGCTCGCGGACGACGGCAGCGTCATCGCGCAGTCCGGCATCGCCGGCATATCCGCGTCGGAAATCCCGGACTGCACCGGCAAAACGGTGCTCTACGCGCAGCGCAGCGGCATGCACCTGCTGGCGCACGCCAGCGCGCTCGCGCTCGGACCGGACGCGCCCGCCGCGCTGGTCGTGCTCCAGAGCATCGACGCCGAGTATCATTATCTGCAAATGCTCTTCGGCCTGCTGCTCGCGCTCAACGCCGCCGGGGCCTGCGTGGCGCTGGCCGTCGGGCGCTATGCCGCCGTCCGCCTGCTCTCGCCCCTCTCCGGCATGATCCGCAAGGCGCGCACGATCGACGCGCACGCGCTGCACACGCGCCTGCTCGTGCCGCAGGCCGACGATGAGCTGCGTCTTCTGGCGCAGACGCTCAACGACATGCTCGAACGCGTGGCGTCCGCCTTTGCGCGCCAGCAGCAGTTCACGCAGGACGCCTCGCACGAGCTGCGCACGCCGCTTTCCGTATTGCAGGGCAACGCGGAACTGCTCGCGCGCTGGGGCAAGGACGAACCCGCCGTCCGCGACACCTGCATCGCGGCCATCCAACGGCAGACGGCCTACATGCACCGCCTGATCGAGAACCTGCTCTTTCTGGCGCGCGCGGACGAACACCTGCTGCCGCTCCGCGCGACGCCGGTCGATCTGCCCGCCCTCTTCGCGGAGATCATCGAGGACTGCCGCGCGCTCGATCCGGCGCACGTGTACACCGTCAAGGCCGCCCAGGGCCTGTCGCTGACTGCCGATCCGACGCTCCTGCGCGAATACCTGCTCATCGTGTTGGACAATGCCGCGAAGTACACGCCCGAAGGAAAGGGCATCCACCTGCAGGCGGAAGCGATTGAGGCGGGCGTGCGCATCACGCTGACGGACGAGGGCTGCGGCGTCGCGCCGGACGACCTTGAGCGGATCTTTGAACGCTTCTATCGCGTGGACAAGGCCCGATCCAGAGAGACCGGCGGCACGGGGCTGGGCCTTTCCATCGCGCGCTCCATCGTTGCGCTGCGCGGCGGCAGCCTCTGCGCCGAATCTGCGGACGGCGGCGGCCTGCGCATCCTGGCGACGTTCCCGGCAAAGGCTTCATGACGCACAAACGGCCCCGCGCTGTCCGCGCGGGGCCGTATTGCGTCAATCACATCCGTCCATGCTGCGCCGCCAGATAGCGGCTGAGCGCGTCGCGCCAGTCCGGCAGCGGGGTGAAGCCCGCCTCCACCAGCTTGCGCTTGTCCAGGCGGCTGTTGAGCGGCCGTTTGGCCTTGGACGCGCCGTACTGCGCCGTGGTCACGGGCGTCACCTGCACGTTCATGCCCGCCTGACGGAAGATCTCACAGGCAAAGTCGTACCAGCTGATGTATCCGCCCTCGTTGGTGGCGTGGTAGCAGCCGTAGCGCGCCGTTTCGATCATGTCCACCAGCAGGCGCGCCAGGTCGAGCGTGTAGGTCGGCGTGCCGATCTGGTCGCAGACCACGCGCAGCGCGTCGTGCGTTTGCCCAAGGCGCAGCATGGTCTTGATGAAGTTGCTGCCATTGAGGCCAAAGACCCACGCGATGCGCACGATGAAGTGCTTCTCCACCAGCTCGCGCACGGCCATCTCGCCTTCAAGCTTGGTCTGCCCGTAGACGCTCAGCGGCGCGAAGTCCGTGCAGTCCGGCTGCCACGGCGTCTCGGTCTGCCCGTCAAACACGTAATCCGTGCTGATGTACATCATCTTGCAGCCCAGCTCCCGGCAAACCTGCGCGATGTACCGCGTGCCCGTCGCGTTGACGGCGCGCACCTTGTCGATGTTTGCTTCGTCCTCGGCGGCGTCCACCGCCGTCCACGCCGCGCAGTGGATCACGGCGTCCGGCTGCACGCGCGTGAGCGTTTCACGCACCGCCGCCTCGTTCGTGATGTCCAGCGCTTCATACGGCATCGCGCACACCGCCGTACCGTCCGCAAGACCGCTGTATTGGGGCGCAAGGTCGCTGCCCACGCCCGCATGCCCGCGCGCGGCCAGCTCGTTCATCACGTCGTGGCCGAGCTGGCCGCAGACGCCTGTGACAAAGATCTTCATCGTCGTTTCCTCAACGGTTGCCATACATCTTCTCATAGTAGTGCTGGTATTCGCCGCTGATGATCTCCTCCCACCAGCCGCGGTTCTCCAGATACCACGCGATCGTCTTCTTGATGCCGTCCTCAAACTTCGTCTCCGGCAGCCAGCCCAGCTCGCTGTGGATCTTCGTGGGGTCGATGGCGTAGCGCATGTCGTGCCCCTTGCGGTCGGTCACGTAGGTGATCAGGCTCTCCGGCTTGCCCAGCGCCTTGCAGATCATCTTCACGATGTCGATGTTGCGCATCTCGTTGTGGCCGCCGATGTTGTACACCTCGCCCACGCGCCCGCTGCTGATGATCAGGTCGATCGCCTTGCAGTGGTCCTCCACGTACAGCCAGTCGCGCACGTTCTCGCCCTTGCCGTAGACGGGCAGGGGCTTGTCGTTGAGGCAGTTGGCGATCATCAGCGGGATGAGCTTCTCCGGGAAGTGATACGGGCCGTAGTTGTTGGAGCAGCGGGAGATCGTCACCGGCAGGCCGTACGTGCGGTGATACGCCAGCACGAGCAGGTCGGCGCTCGCCTTCGAGGCGCTGTACGGGCTGCTCGTGTGGATGGGCGTCTGCTCGGTGAAGAACAGATCGGGCCGATCCAGCGGCAGATCGCCGTAGACCTCGTCGGTGGACACCTGGTGATACCGCCTGATGCCGTGCTTGCGGCAGGCATCCATGAGCACCTGCGTGCCCAGGATGTTGGTCCTCAGAAACACGCCGGGGTCCTCAATGGAGCGGTCGACGTGGCTCTCCGCAGCAAAGTTGACGAGCACGTCCGGGTGCTCCTCTTCAAACAGGCGGTCGACCGCCTCGCGGTCGCAGATATCCGCGCGCACGAAGCGGAAGTTCGGATTGTCCATGACGGAGGCGAGCGTGGAGAGATTGCCCGCGTAGGTCAGCTTATCCAGACAGATCACGCGATATGCCGGATATTTGCCGAGCATGTGGAAGATGAAATTGCTGCCGATGAATCCGGCGCCGCCGGTGACGATGATGGTCATATGCTTCCTCCTTAAATGTCGCCATAGACGAAGTTGCAGTCGCTGTCATCCAGCAGCGGGGACGCGGTATCCTTCTGGCTGAGCACAGGCTGGGCAACGCCCCACGCCACGCCGATCGCCGGATCGTCAAAGCGGATGCCGCGGTCGTGTTCCCGGCTGTAGAGATTGTCCACCTTGTAGCAGAATTCCACGTCGTCCGTCAGCGTCACAAAGCCGTGGCCAAAGCCGCGCGGGATGAAGAGCATGCGCTTGTTCTCCGCGCTCAGCTCCACGCCGACCCACTGCCGGTAGGTCGGGCTGCCCCTGCGCAGGTCGACCGCCACGTCCATCACCGCGCCGCGCGTGACGCGCACCAGCTTGGCCTGCGCCATCGGTGCGTTCTGGAAGTGGATGCCGCGCAGCGTGCCCTTCTGCGCCGTATAGGACTGGTTGTCCTGCACAAACGCGGCCGTGATGCCCACGTCCGCAAATGCGCGCGTGGAATACGTCTCCATGAAATAGCCGCGATGATCGCCGAACACCTGCGGCTCGATGATCGCCACGCCGGGCAGCGCCGTCTCAATGCGTTTCATCAATACCTCACCTTTCCTTCCGCCACGGCCCGCAGATGCGCGCCGTACGGGCTCTTGCCGTAGCGCGCGGCAGACTCGAGCAGTTTGTCTTTGGATATCCAGCCGTTCTTGTAAGCGATCTCCTCCGGCGCGCTGATCTTGATGCCCTGGCGCATTTCGACCATGCGCACGAAGTCCGCCGCGTCCACGAGGCTGTCCATCGTGCCGGTATCCAGCCATGCAAAGCCGCGGCCCAGCAGCTGCACGTCGAGCGCCTGCTTGTCCAGGTACATCGCGTTGAGCGTGGTGATCTCCAGCTCCCCGCGCGCGGAGGGTTTGACGGCATGCGCCATCTTCGACACGCCGCGCGGATAGAAGTACAGGCCCGTCACAGCGTAGTTGCTGCGGGGCTGGAGCGGCTTCTCCTCGATAGAGACGACATGGCCGGCTTCGTCGAACTCCACGACGCCGAAACGCTGCGGATCGGTGACGTAGTATCCAAAGACCGTCGCGCGCGCGTTTTCCTCCGCGTTTTGCACGGCCGCGCGCAGGATTCTGCCAAAGCCGTTGCCGTAGAAGATGTTGTCGCCCAGCACCATCGCGCAGGCGTCGTCCCCGATGAAGTCCTCGCCCAGCAGGAACGCCTGCACCAGGCCGTCCGGCGACGGCTGCACGCAGTAGGACAGATGCACGCCGAACTGGCCGCCGTCGCCCAGCAGGTGTTCAAAGCGCGGCGTGTCCTCCGGCGTGGAGATGATGAGGATGTCCCGGATGCCCGCCAGCATGAGCGTGGAGAGCGGGTAGTAGATCATCGGTTTGTCATAGACGGGCAAGAGCTGCTTGCTGGTGACCATCGTCAGCGGATAGAGCCGCGTGCCGGCGCCGCCGGCCAGGATGATGCCTTTCATAATGTGCTCCTTTTCGTTGTAAATTTGGCCGCTGTGTCTTATGCCGGATTAGTCCTCTCGCGAAAGAATCAGTTTCATCTTTTTCAAAACCACCATGGGCAGCCGCCATCCGTGCCGCTGGACAGCACCTTTCACGCGCATAAACGCGCCACCCACCTTGAGCAGGCTCAAATTGCCCCGCCATGTACAGTCCTTGTTGCTCGGCATGTCGATCTCCGCCAACCGCCGCGCGACATCCATCGCACCGGCGCGCACGCTCATGGCATCGCTCGCCAGATCGCTGACCATGCGCCGCTGTGCCTCCCGCTTCTCCGGGGCTTCGATCAGCGACGAAATGGCCGCATACCAGGCGTCCGACGTGTTCTCGCACAGGATCGCCTGCGAACAGAGCGCTTGCAGCCGCACGTACGGCTGCACGTCAGAGAAGACGCCCACGATGCCCGCCGCACCGTATTCCACAAATTTATTGTAGTGCTTGCACGCGTGGAACGGCGTATCCAGCATCGGCGCAAGGCCGATATCCCACTGCAATTCGTTCAGCGTGCGGCGGTATTCATCATACGAATCACAATAGGGAATGCACTTGGCATCCAACTCTTTGGCAAAGGACGGGATCGCGCCGAAAAACTCGAACTGCACGCGCTCCCCATATTGCCGCTTGACCGCAATCAACGCATCCTTGAGAATGTTCTCCAGATCCCCCGTCCTGTCGACGGAACCCGCAAAGCCGATCTTGACAGGCGCTTTTGAATCGTGCGCCCGATACGGAACGGGATCGATGGCCGGCTCTTCGATTTGAATAGCCCTCTTTCCATCCGTCGCATATTTTTTGAGGAGAAGAGGCGATGGCGACACAATGGCGTTGCTCATCGCCATCATCATTCGAATGTTTTTCTGGATTTCCGATTGGTTGAAATATGCGGCGCTGCTGATTTCAGGCGGAACGCAAAGCAAATCATCATCGATGATATAGATCAGATACTTGCCGGCTTTGTGCAGCGCTTCCGTGAGCTTTCGTTCATACCAGCTATCCAGCCGCCCCAGCAGCACGACGTCCGCCCAGTTCAGATCGTCGTTTTTGAGCCGCATCTCCTGCACGGCGCGATACGCCGCCTGTCCCTGCCCGGCCAGGTATTCCATCTGACAGTGTCCGCACAGGCGGATAGAAGGG
>CALVKT010000011.1 GCA_944333055.1 uncultured Clostridia bacterium | reverse complement strand
GTCGCTACGCTCCGCTGCGGTTCCCGCCGCTTACGCCGTGATCATAGAAGACGTGAGGGCTGCCGCCCTAAAACCTGCCTGAGGGATTTCAGACTCCCTTCTTCGCTTCGCGCTGTATTTGACCTTTTGATCAGAAATCAGTATGAAACCGCCGCGCAGAGGTTTCGTTTTTCTGTGTGCATTAAAGCGTGAGCGTCAGGCCGTCGTAGGCGATGTCAAACCCCTGCGGGCCCATGAGCGCCTCCAGCTCGCGGTGCAGGATGCGGCCGTTGTGGCTGAAGTGGTGGCACAGGAACGCCGTATTCTCCGTTGCGCTGCCGTTTTGGATCATCGTCTCGCGGGTGTAGACGTTCTGCTTGAGCGTCATGTGCCCGGTGTATTTGGAATCGGGCAGGCCCATCGTGCTGTCCAGACTGACGGCGTCAAACGGGCGGTCGCGCTGCGCCTCCAGCCAGGCCCACGTCTCCTGCGGAAAGAGGCCCGTGTCGTTGGCGTAGAGGAAGCGCTTGCCGTCCTGCTCAAAGGCGTAGATGACGCTCTGCGGGCAGGAGTGCACGGCGGGCAGCGCGGTGACCGTCATGCCGCCCGCCTCAAACACGTCAAACGGCTTGACCGTGTAAAACTCGATGTACTGTCCGAGGTCGGGCTCCTTCATGACCGCCGCCGTCAGGTATTCCTCCCAGACGCGGCGCGTGTGCGCCGTGCCGAAGAGGCGGAGCGTCCGGCGGTCCTGAATGTGCGCGAAGCCCGGCGCGAACATGCTCAGCGCTTCGCGGGCAAAGTGATCCATGTGCGCGTGGGTGATGACGATGTCGCGCACGCGGGCCAGGTCCAGCCCGAAGCGATGCCTGGCGCAGAGCAGGTCGGGCGAGACGTCGACCATCAGGCGCTCGTCGATGAGCACGCTGGAGCGCATGCGCAGGTCCTTGCCGCCGCGCGCTTGCGCCTGACGGCAGGTGTCGCATTGGCAGAAGAGGGCGGGCACGCCTTCTGCGGCGGCGGTGCCGAGGTAGAGGATGTTCATGGGGATGCCTCCTTGTGGTCGTTTTCATTGTGCAGGGTGTGTGCGCAGAAGGCCGAGGGCGTCACCCCGACGATGCGCTTGAAGAGCTGGGAGAAGTACCGGTCGCTGGAGAAGCCCGTCTGTTCGGCGCAGTCGGCCACGGACAATCCGTTGAGCAGCAGCGCCTTCGCCTTCTCGATGCGCGCGTGCTGGATATAGCCCGTCACGCTCAAGCCGGTGGCATGGCGCACGAGCTGCTGGAGCCGGGCGGGGCGCATCCGGCAGGCCTTGGCCAGCTCGCCCACGGTGACGGGCGCGCAGGCCATCTGCGTCAGGCGTTCGAGCACCGCTTCCTCCGCGGGATTGGCGTGGAAGCGGGCGGGGACGCCGGGGCGCGCGGCGTGCTGCTGGGCGGCGATGAGCAGCATGCACTGCTGGGTGAGGCTGGAGCAGAGCGCCTCGCAGCGCGGGGAACCGCTGTCCGCCGTGAGCACGGTCTGATGCAGCAGCAGGCCCATCGTGCTGAAGGGGTCGTTGAGCACGGTGAAGCGCGGGGCGTTTTCCAGCATGTCCCGGTACGCCGGCGAGACGGCGCACAGCTGGCAGGTGGTGGCCACGGGCAGCGGCTCTTCCACGAACATGTACTCGATGTTCACGACGCTGGAGGGCGTATCCGCGCACAGTTCGAGCTTGTGCTGCACGCCCGCGTTGATCCAGATATACTGCCCCTCGCGCACGTGCACCGTCTTGCCCTCCAGCACGACGGTGATCATGCCCTCGCGCACGTACATGATCTCAAAGAGCGGGTGGATGTGGTCGGTCTTGTCCGTGGTGGATTCGAGCATGTCCGCGCGGCTGTAGTAGGCCTTGATCACCGGCACGAAGCTCCGCTGGTGGTAGATCGGGTCGCTCAACGTGTGGATGCGCTCGTGAAAGGGGCGGGAGAAGCTGGGCACGGCGTAGTCGATCACGCCGAACTGCGCGCGCGCCTGCACGTAATTGGATGTGATGTTGAACTTGCGGCGGTAGGCCGAGGGCGGCATGCCGTATTTCTGGCGGAACAGCTTGGAAAAGTGCTGACAGTTGGCGATGCCGCAGGCGCGCGCGATGTCCTCGATGGTGGCCTTCGTCCCGATGAGCATGCTGCGCGCGCTCTCCAGACGGTATTGCAGCAGATAGCTGCCCACGCTGTATCCCATCTCGGCGCTGAAGAGCCGGTGCAGATAGTTGGGATGCAAGTGCGCGTCGGCGGCGATGGCGGAGACGTTGATCTCCTCCATGAAGTGCTCCTTGATGAACTGGATGGCGTGGGCGACGTGCGGATTGCTGACCATGTAGGCGCCCGAATCGAGCACGGCGTTGCTCACGGCGAGCAGCAGCGTGCTCAGGCAGAGCTCGCCGTGCAGGGCGGCGGCCGATTCCGCCGACGGCGGACGCACGAACCGGCGCAGCAGGTCGATCATGCAGCCCACGATGCCGAAGGCGTCCTGAAAGGGGAGGATGTCAAAATCCCGCGTGCAGAGTCTGGCATAGGCGGGATCGCACAGCGGCAGCTGCCGGGACAGGCCGAGCGCGTCGCTGCCGGGCAAAAAGGAGATGTCGATCTCGCCGATGACCGTGTCCTCCTGCGCGGCCTGCACGCGCACCTCCGTCTGTGCGTTGATCAGCAGCATCTGCTCCCGGCTGAGCACGTCGCAGCGGTCTTTCAGCGTGACCTGCGCATGACCGCGTTCGCACCACATCAGCCGCAGGCTGTAGGGAGGCGTGCGGCGCGCCACGGGCATGATGGGGGAAAAGCGCAGGAAAGCGGTCAATTCAAAGTGCCTTTCGGCGTCTGCGATGAAGCGGCTCATGCGCATCCTCCTTTGCCCGCGCGGCGGCGCGCGATGTTAGAATTGGAATGGGTCAAGTATAGCATGGCGGGAGGAAAATGAAAAGTTTTTTTCGCCCGTGTAGGGCATGGGGATAAAAAAGGGGCGAAAAAAGTCGTGAGTTTGAATAAAAAAGCCTGGCGAGCCGGTGCGAAAGGCGTCGGATTTGGAGAAATCTGCGCAGAAAGCAGGGTGATTTTGTAAATAAGGTTAGAAAGAGACAAGCAATCGTCGCGTTTGCGGCTTTCGCGCGGCGGCGAAACATGAGATGATAGAAGCAACCGGGAAGCGTATTTCCCACACCCATCTGAACAGGAGGTAATCAACATGAAAAAGCTATTGTCGCTGCTGCTCGTGTGCATCATGACGGTGAGCGTCTGCTGCCCCGCCGCACTCGCCGAGGAGAGCGAGCCCGTGAAGGGCACGGCGCTGTTCCCGTGCGATGAGCAGGGCATTCCCGATCTGGGCGGCGTGACCATCAAGATCTGGATGCCGATGGATTCGGACTACGCCACGTTTGCCAGCAGCTATGACGAGTTCGCCATCGTCAAGGAGATGGAGCGGATGATGAACGTGAACCTGGAGTTCATCCATCCGTCCGCCAGCGACGTGGCGACGTCCTTCTCCCTGATGCTCTCCGACCCGGACGACCTGCCGGACATCATCATGTGCGGCGCGGTGGACAGCTACTATCAGGGCGGCGTGACCATGGCGTATGCCGACGGCTTCCTGGCCGACTACACCGAGCTGATCAGCGAGGAGAACACCCCCAACTACTGGCGCACCGTCATGGATGTGCCGTACCTGGCCGCGGGCGCCGTGGATGACACCGGCAGAAACATCCGCCTGGGCTGCATGGTCTCCGGCTCTCAGGAGAGCTGCACCTGCATGTGGGGCCACATGATCCGCAGCGATTACCTCAAGGCGGCGAACCTGGATGTGCCCACCACCATCGACGACTGGACCGAAATGCTGCGCGCCTTCAAGGCCAACGGCGTCAAGTATCCGCTCGTGCTCAACAAGAGCGGCTACTGGATGAGCCGCAACGCCTTCTCCTGCGCCTGGAACATCGACGCGCGCAACTTCTTCATCCGCACGGAGACCGGCGAGGTCGCCTACGGCCCGACGACGCCGGAGTACAAGGAGTACCTCACCGTGCTCAACACCTGGTACACCGAAGGCCTCATCAACCCGGACTTCATGACGGATACCTCCAATGAAACCTGGTCCATGCTCGCCAACGGCGACGCGGGCGCCATCACCAACCACACTGTCGGCTACACCTCCAACTACTACAACGTGGTGGAGCTGCAGAATCCGGAGGCCGCGCTGGTGGCTGCGCAGATGCCCAAGCTCAAGGACGAGGACGAGCTGACGCGCGTGATGTACACCAGCTATCGCCTGGACATCGGCAACGCGAAGTACATCGTCTCCACCACCGAGAACCTGGAGGAGTGCGTGGCGTTCCTGGATGCGCTGCACAACCCGACCATCAACTTCCTGAACACCTACGGCATCGAGGGCCTGGCCTGGGAGTACAACGAGCACGGCTATCCGCAGTACCTGGATTTGACCAACGGCACGCAGGAGCAGAAGCTGGCGCAGTACATCTGGAACTTCGACGGCACCTCCGACAGCGACAAGGAGTACATCAAGACCTCCAAGTACTGCTACGGCGTGCAGCCGCAGACCATCGACCTGTACACCCAGTGCGGCTATGACGGCATCTTCCCGGACTTCGCCGTGACCTTCACCGACGAGGAAGCGGAAGTCATCGCCAGCTACCAGACCGACGTGGAGACCTACCGCGACGAGATGATGCTCAAGTTCATCACCGGCATCGAGCCGCTGGACAAGTACGACGAGTACGTCGAGACGATCAACGGCATGGGTCTGAGCGAGCTGACGCCCGTCTATCAGGCCGCGTATGACCGCTATCTGGCGCGCGCTGCCAAGCTCGCCGAGGCGAACCCGTAAACCAACCGCATATCGGTCTGCCCCTGCCGGGAGGCAGGGGCAGACGCCGTTTTCGCGCGTATCCTCATTATTCTTAGGAAAGGGGTCGGACAATGAATACCGCATTGGACAACACCCATAAGAAAGGCGGCGGATTCCTGCATCGCCTCGCGCTCAACATCCGCAATCACCCCATGGTGTACATCATGATGCTCATCGTGATGACGTACTTCATCCTCTTCTGCTATTGGCCGATGTACGGCAACATCGTCGCCTTCAAGAACTACAAGCCCTTCCTGGGACTGGCCAGGAGCGAATGGGTGGGCCTGGAGAACTTCAGGAATTTCTTCTCCTCGGTCTACTTCTTCCGCATCGTGAAGAACACGCTCGTGCTCAGCCTGCTCAACCTCTTCTTCGGCTTCCCCGTCCCGATCATCTTCGCCATCCTGCTCAATGAGGTGCAGAGCGCGCGCTACAAGAAGATCATTCAGACGGCGACGTATCTGCCGCACTTCATCTCCACGGTCGTCGTGTGCAGCATGATCACGCTGTTCACCAATTCCACCGGCTTCATCACGACGTTCGTCAATGCACTCACGGGCCACGAGGGATCGCTGATTTCCGATCCGGACTGCTATCGCACGATCTACGTCGTCTCCTATATCTGGCAGTCCTTCGGCTGGAACTCCATCCTCTACCTGGCCACCATGATGGGCATCGATCCCTCACTCTACGAGGCGGCCACCATCGACGGCGCCAACAAGTTCCAGCAGATCATCCACGTCACGATCCCCGGCCTCAAGGAGATCATCGTCATCCAGTTCATCCTCGCCTGCGGCAGCCTGATGAGCCTGAGCTGGGAGAAGAGCTTCCTGCTGCAATCCTCGCTCACCTACGAGGTCAGCGACATCATCTCCACCTACGTCTACCGCAAGGGCTTCGTGGACAACGATTACGGCTACTCCGCGGCAGTGAACATCTTCAACGCCGTGATCAACTTCGGCATGCTGGTGTTCGCCAACCAGCTCTCGCGCAAGTACAGCGAGAGCAGCCTGTGGTGAGAAAGGGGGAAACGACCATGGCAGAAATCCAGAGAAGAAAGAAGGCCGTCCCCTTCATGTCCACGCGGGGCGACCGCATCTTCTACAAGCTCAACAACCTGGTGATGCTCTTCCTGATCGGCATCACCGTCTATCCGATGCTCTACGTCGTGTTCTGCTCCTTCAGCGATCCGGATCAGTACGCGCTCAAGATGGGCAAGATGCTCCTGGCGCCCGCGGGCTTCTCGCTGCAGGGCTACAAGACCGTCTTGCAGCTCTCCTCCGTCTGGCAGGGCTATCGCAACACGATCTTCTACGTCCTGGTGGGCACGTGCTTTAGCATGGCCATCACGATCATGGGCGCGTACGTCCTCTCCCACAAGGACTTTTTGCTCAAGCGCCCCGTCATGGGCCTGATCGTGTTCACCATGTATTTCTCCGGCGGCATGGTGCCCACGTACCTGGCCGTCAATTCCATGGGCATCACCAACACGATCTGGGGCTTCATCCTGCCCGGCGCGGTCAGCGTGTACAACCTGATCGTGCTGCGCACGTCGTTCAACAGCGTGCCCAAGGGCCTCTACGAATCGGCGACGATCGACGGCGCCGGCGATATGACGATGCTCTTTCGCATCGTGCTGCCGCTGTCCACGGCCTCGCTGGCGACCATCACGCTGTTCTACATCGTCTCCTTCTGGAGCTCCTGGTATAACGCCCTGGTGTATCTGCAGAAGCGCCGCGACCTCTATCCGCTGCAAATGATTCTGCGCGAGCTGCTGATCATGGATCAGTCGGAAGGCTTCGTCGATTCGCTCAACAACAAGACGGCCAGCCAGTACCTGCTCAAGGAGATCGTCAAGTACTGCACGATCGTCGTGTCCACCGTGCCGATCCTGATCGTCTATCCCTTCATCCAGAAATACTTCGTCAAGGGCGTCATGCTCGGCGCGCTCAAGGAGTGACGGCTGATGATCACCTATGACAGCGCTACGCGCCGGTTTCACCTGCGCGGGAAGAACATGAGCTACGTGATGCAGGTCGGCGCGGACGCGCAGGTGCATCACCTGTACTGGGGCGCGGCCCTCGACGCCCTGCCCGGATTTCTCTACGATCGCGCGCCGTACAGGCGCGCGTCTCTTGTGGAACACCAGGACGTCGATTCGCCCAAGTGCTCGCGCGAGTACTTCCACTACGAATGTCCCACGTACGGGATGGGCGATTTCCGCCTGCCCGCGCTGCGCGCCGCCGACGCAAGCGGCATCGAGCTGTGCGACATGCGCTACGAGGGCCACGAGATCACGCGTGGGCGGGAACCCATCGACGGCCTGCCGTATGCGCACGGCGAGGATGCGGAAACGCTGGCCATCCGCCTGCGCGACCCGGTGACGAACCTGTGCGCCGTGCTGTATTTCCACCTCTTTGGCGACGTCCTCACGCGCCACATGCGCGTGGTCAACGAGGGCGCGGGCGACTGCCTGCTGCGCGAGGCGATGAGCGCCACGGTCGATTTTGAGGACGGCGCGTTCGACATGCTGACGCTCGACGGCACGACGCTGCGCGAGTTCACGCCGTGCCTGCGGCCGCTGGCGCCCGGACTCACGCAGGTGGAATCCACGCGCGGCGCCAGCTCCCACCAGCACAACCCCAACGTTGCGCTGCTGCGGCGCGGCGCGAACCAGACGACGGGCGAGGTCTACGGCTTCTCGCTCGTGTACAGCGGCAACTTCGTGCTGCGCGCGCAGGTGGATCAATACGGCGCGTGCCGCATGCAGGGCGGCATCAACCCCTTCGCCTTCGGCTGGAAGCTGGCTCCGGGCGAGTCGTTTGAGACGCCGGAGATCGTCATGGCCTGGTCGCGCGAGGGCCTCAACGGCCTGAGCCACCAGCTCCATCCCTTCGTGCACGCGCACATCCTGCGCGGGCCGCGCGCGGGGCACAAGCGCCCCCTGCTGCTCAACACGTGGGAGGCCTGCTACTTCGGCGTCTCCCACGAACGGCTGCTGCGCATCGGCGAGGCGGCGGCCGCCTGCGGCGTGGAGTTGCTCGTGCTGGACGACGGCTGGTTCGGCAAGCGCAACGGCGCGGACAGCTCGCTGGGCGATTGGACGGTCAACACGGAAAAGTTTCCGCAGGGCATCGACGGCCTCGCGGACGCGCTCGCCGGAATCGGGCTGGAGCTGGGCATCTGGTTCGAGCCGGAGATGATCTCCCCGGACAGCGACCTCTACCGCGCGCATCCGGATTGGTGCCTGCACGCGGAGGGCCGCGTGCGCACGCAGTGGCGCAACCAGCTCGTGCTCAACATGGGGCGCGAGGAGGTCGTGACGTACCTGTGCCGGTGCTTTGACGGCATCCTCGGTTCGGGCAAGGTGCGCTACGTCAAGTGGGACCACAACAGGCGGCTCACGCAGGCGGCCGACGCGCTGCTGGGCAGCGAGCGGCAGGGCGAGGTCTTCCACCGCCACATGCTGGGCACGTACAGGCTGCTTGAATACGTGCGCACGACGTACCCGGACGTGCTGCTGGAGGACTGCGCATCCGGCGGCGGACGCTTCGATTACGGCATGTTCTGCTACTTCCATCAGGGCTGGCTGAGCGACAATACGGACGCCGTCTGCCGCCTGAGCATGCAGAACGCCGCGTCCATCTTCTTCCCCAGCGCGGTGATCACGGCGCACGTCTCCGCCTGCCCGAACCATCAAAACGGGCGCGTCACGCCGTATGCGTTCAGGCAGGACGTCTGCGCGCTGTTCAACGCGGGCTACGAGCTGGACGTGCTGAGCATGCCGAAGGAGGAGCGGGAGATGATGAACGCGTCCTCCGCGCGCTTTAAGGCGCTGCGCGAGACGGCGCGGCGCGGCCGCTTTACCCGGCTCTGCCCGGATGTCATCCCGCGCGACTGGTATGCCTGGATGATCGAGGACGAGGCGCAGGCCGTGATCGGCTATTACCGGCCCGCGTGTATCACGGAGGCGTATTACTGGCGGATTCCGCTCACGGGGCTGGAGCCGGATACGCGCTACCGCGACACGCGCACGGGCGAAACGCTGACCGGCCGCGACTGGGAGGCCGTCGGCCTGTGGCCCGACTGGCGCGATGGGGATTGCTTCAGCCAGATCATCACGCTGGAAAAGCTGAAATAACCCCCTGAAACCGCCGCGAAGCGAAGAAGGGGTTCGGGGACGATGTCCCCGAGCGGGTCTGGGCGGCAGCCCAGCGTTCCCCCCACTCTCCATGGCGCAGGGCGCGCCGAAGGCGCAATCATGCGCCGCGCACCGGCGGCTTTGTACCGCCGCGAAGCGCGCGAGCCTCTGCAAACGCGCATCGCCGCGCTTTGCGATTCCCGGCGGCGCTTCCCACAAACCAAACACCACCCTGCGGGGCGGCATCGTGCGATGCCGCCCCGCTTTTGCGCGCCCAAATAAGAAAAAGCACGGAATTTTCAAAAAGTCGGAAAAAAATAGGAAAATATTCGCATTCTTTCCGTCTAATTGATCAGAGAGGGGGATCGAAGAGATGGAAGTTGTCAAGGGCCCGGACAACAACCCGGAACAACGGATCAGCAAGCTGATTCATGTGTATGAGAAGGAATTGCTTCGCCTGTGCTGCGTTTGCCTCAGGGATACCCAACTGGCGGAGGACGCCGTGCAGGAGACGTTTTTGAAGGCATATAAGAGCCTGCATGCCTTTCGCGGCGAGAGCAGCGAAAAGACGTGGCTGATTCGCATCGCGATCAACGTGTGCAGGGACATGCAGCGCACGTCCTGGCTGAGAAACGTCGGCCGCATGGTGCGCCTGGAGGACGTGCAGCTTGCTCAGGCGCAGGAGTGGGAAGAGCGATCGGCCATCGTCGATGCGATCATGCGGCTGCCCGCCAAACTCAGGGAAGTGGTGCTGCTGTACTACTACGAGGAGATGAGCATGCAGGATGTCGCGCACGCCGTGGGCGTGTCGATGACGACCGTGCACAGGCGGCTGGGCAAGGCGCGCGCACGCCTCAAGAATATGCTGGAAGGAGGGGACGATCTTGAAGCAAGATGACGCGTATAAGAAAATCATTCGCCGGGAAATGGACGAAGCGTTTTCTTATCTCGATGCCAGACCTTCTCTTCACGGCGCCGTCATGCGCCGGATTGAAGGAGAGAGCGTTGTGAAAAGAAAGATGTCGGTGGCGCTGGTGTTCGCCATCGTGTTGATGCTCGCGCTGTGCGGCATGGCCGTGGCGGCCGGGCTCGGACTGTTTGGACAGCTTCGCGCGACGAAAGAGGACGAGACGAGCTACAACCGTCTGGGGCTGCTGGAAGAGGCAGCCGTGACCATCGGCGAGACGATGCACCTGCGACCCGCGCAGGCCGGGGACGCCGAGGCCGACACCACATATGACAAACTGCGGATCAGGCAGCACGACGGCGAGTATGAGCTGACGATCGATCAGGTCTACTGCGACGGCAGGAAGCTCTATTACAGCTACACGTACAAGATGCTGGGCGATGCGGTGCAGATGCACGAAGGGGAAGCGACCGGCTTTGAAAGCTGGATGAAGGAGTACCCCGGCAAGACGTTTGCCGAGGCGTTCCCGCAGGAGTCGGTGTGGCAGCTGGATGCGGCGCAGTATCAGACCGCCGTGGACTGGTTCGCCGGCCATACGCCGGGCTACATGACGGTGCGCTACGCGAGCGTCGGCGACGGCGCCGATCTGCCGGACGGCACATACCTCAACCCGGTGGACAACGGCAGCGAGCTGACGGAGGACGGCGCGATGCGCGCCTATTACGAGGTCGAGCTGCCGGAAGGCTATCAGGCGGACGAGCGCATCACGTTCTACCTGACCATCAGCGAGATCGACACGGTCTATTATCAGGATGAAACCGGCGCGTACAGCGGCCTGGTGATGAACCGCGACGCGAGCGTGTGCGTGCCCGTCGAGGCGCAGGTGACCGGCGAGAGCAGGGTGATGACCGGCGAGAGCACGGCGTACGGCTATCCCGCGCATGCGACGCTCTTCGTCTCGGACGTGGACATCTCCGGCAGCGTGCGCATCGAAGCGCCGGAGGATTGCTATCCCGAAGGCTATGTGCTCGTGGCGGACGGTGTCACGTATCGAAACATCGACGAATGGACGCACTTTAACGGGGAGGCGTACGTGCTCGGCATGCGCTTTGACCTGCCGCCGACCATGAACAGCCTCGCGCTTGTGCCGTACGATCCGGACCGCGCGCAGGAGACGATCACGCTCAAATGAGAAAAGGGGAGAGACGATGAAGCGTGTGCTGTGCATGGCGCAGGAATCCTGCACGCTGCCGGAGATTCGCGCGCAGGCGAAGGCGGGCCGGCATGGGACGCATGAGGCGCACGGGCGGACGATTGAGGTGGATCGCGGATGCGCAGGCCGCGCACAGGCCACGGGCTTCATCCCGTGGCCGGACGTGCAGAAAGACGCGATGTCAGGGAGGAGGAAAACGCCGTGAAATCCTGCTGTGTAAAGCGGTGCGCGCTGTGGGCGCTGATCCTGCTGCTGTGCCGGATGCCGGTGCGGGCCGTGGCTCAGGAGGATCTGCTGCCGCTGGATATCGCCATTCTGGAGGACCCCATGGATCTGCTGCGGCTGGTCAACCGGGACAACCTGCTGGACAAGCGCTACCCGGATCAGAGCGAGGCATGCTATAAGCTCGAACGGGTGAATCTGCCCGTGACCAGGGGCAAGCACCTGCTGCGCGCCGTGGCCAACGACGCGCTGGAGGCCCTGTTCGCCGCCGCCAAGGCGGAGGAAATCGAGCTGTACGTCGGCTCGGCGTACCGCGCGTATCGCAATCAGGAGGTCATCTATTACAACCGCGTCAAGCGGCTGGGCTATGACGACGGCTATTCGCAGATGGCCGGCGCGTCGGAGCATCAGACGGGGCTGGCGGTGGACGTGGTGAGCGGGGACTACAAGAGGGTGTTCGAGGTGGAGTTCGGCGAGACGCGCGAGGGCGTCTGGCTGCGGGAAAACTGCGCGCGCTTCGGCTTCATCCTGCGCTATCCGCAGGACAAGGAGGACATCACGGGCATCCGATACGAGCCGTGGCACCTGCGCTATGTGGGCGAGGAAGCCGCCGCGTACATCATGGACAACGGCTTGACGCTCGAAGAATTCTCCGCGGCCCGCATCCGGACGCTGGGCGCATACTACGGCGACGCGCAGGCGATGAACGACGACGCGCAGCTCAGGTGGCAGCTCGCCGCGCAGGATGCGCAGCAGGGCGACTCGTGAGGCGCGCAGATGCAGCAGGAGGTGACGGAGGATGCGCAGCAGGTGCCGCGACCCGTGCGGCGGGGATGGGCAGCGGCGCGCGGCGTCCCGCAGGACGAACGGCCCGGAAGACTGTGACTGCGAGAAATTACACTACACACATCGCGCAGTGCAAAAAGCACGGGGCCAAAGAACACTGTGGGACGCCCTCGCGCCGGACGCGCGGCGGCTTGAAACCGATGGGACGCGGCCGAACGGAGGACGCAGGGGATGGGGACGGCGGATGAAGAGAACCGGCGCTGCGCATGGCGACGCAGGACGTACACGGACGCATGTGGACTCGGCTTGACTGCGGCCGCAGGGATGGGGCACAATATGAGATATACAAGGGGACAATCGACCGCGGCGGCGAGCGGCGTGCAGTCGGGCGAGTGGATTGACCCGCAGCGCGAGAAGCAGGACGACGATTTCAACGAACGGGAGGGAGACGCATGAAGAAGAGGACGCTTTTGACGGCGCTGATCTGCCTGCTGCTGGCGGCTGTGCCGATGGCTGGCACGGCGGAATGGACGCAGCAGCCGGAAGGGGTGCAGGAGGTGACGACGGTGGAGCTGACCCGCCTGATGCACAGCGGCGAGGCGCAGGCGCTGCCCCTCGATGCGGGCGACCCGCTGGCCGTCGTCGGGGACGACGGGGCGGTGTACGGCTGCATCTGCTAGCTGTATCAGACGTGGCTGCGCGTCGCGGACGACTCCCTCTGGCAGCAGGTCGGCCTGGAGCCGGTGCAGGGTGTCGTCGATTGGGAAACGCTGACGGAGATGGCGCAGCGCGTGGCGGCCTACAACGAGACGGCGCAGGAGAAGATCATGCTCTTCTGCGTGCAGCCTCAGCGCTTTCCGAACGCCTTTGCGCCGCTGGCGTCCGTGAAAGACGAATGGGACGCGATGGCGTCTGTGACCGGCGACGGGCCCGCGCTGCTCACCGAGCAGGTGATGCCGATCGAGGAGATCGGCGCCGGGACGTATGTGGCCGGCATCCGCGTGAACGGCGAGGTCTGGCCGCTGTCCAAACTGGAGGCGCGCTGCCTGACCCTCGGCGCGCAGGCGGACGCATCGAGCGCGGCGCATATCGCGCGGTTTGCGCAGGATGTCAGCCCCGTGCAGACGGGCGTCCTGCCCGAAGACATGGACGAAGCGGCCCTGCGGGCGGCATGGCCGTATAGCATGCCCGTGCCCAGCGCGGAGAACATCGCGCTGTGGAAGCAGTTCCAGTGAATGATCGGCGGCGTGCCGCCGCCATGCAACGGCTCCGGATGTCCGGAAGATTCTCGCCGGGGACATCCCGCGCCGCTGCGCACAGAAGGGGATCGAGGGCGCGTGAGAGATGAGGGAGCCGCTCTGTCGGGCGTTGTCTTGGCGATGCCGTGTACGCCGAATCATCCGAATGTGGACGCGAATATGCAGGTATCGCCGTCATCGACGCGCAGACGGCTGGCTTGACCGGTTTGATGCGAGCCATCGCGGCTGCGGGGATGCGCGCTACAAGGGCTTCATTCCGTGGGAAGACGTGCGGCGAGCGCAAGCCGCGCGCAGGATACAAACAGGGGCCGCTGCCTGTGGCAGCGGCCCCGTCTTTTATGCTCACTGTGCGAACTGCGCCTGATAGAGCGCTGCGTAGAAGCCGCCCTGCGCGAGCAGCGCTTCGTGCGTGCCCTGCTCGACGACCTGCCCGTCGCGCATGACGAGGATGAGGTCGGCGCTCTGGATGGTGGAGAGCCGGTGCGCGACGATGAAGGACGTGCGGCCGCGCATCATCGTGGCGAACGCGTCCTGAATCCTGCGCTCCGTGCGCGTGTCGATGGAGGAGGTCGCCTCGTCGAGGATGAGCATGGGCGGCAGGCAGAGCATCAGCCGCGCGATGCACAGCAGCTGGCGCTGGCCTTGAGACAGGCTGCCGCCGTTTTCGGCGATCACCGTGCGGTATCCATCGGGCAGGCGGCGGATGAAGCCGTGGGCGTGCGCGGCCCTGGCGGCGGCGACGATCTCCTCGTCCGTCGCGTCCGGCTTGCCCATGGCGATGTTGTCGCGGATGGTACCGGCGAACAGCCACGTATCCTGAAGCACCATGCCGATGCTCCGGCGCAGCGCCCGCCGGGGCATCGTGCGCGTCTCGCGGCCGTCGATGCGGATCTCGCCCGCATCCACGTCGTAAAAGCGCATCAGCAGGTTGATCAGCGTCGTCTTGCCGCAGCCCGTCGGGCCGACGATGGCGATGCGCTGGCCGGGCGCGGCGTGCAGGGAGACGTGCTCGATCAGCTTGCGCTCCGGCGTGTAGGAGAAACAGACGTCCGCAAGCTGCACGTCGCCGCGCACATCGGCAAGCGGCTGTGCGCCGGCGGGGTCGTCCGCCTGCGGCGGCTCGTCCAGCAGCGCGAAGATGCGTCCGGCGCAGGCGAGCGCGTTTTGCACCTCGGTGATCACGCCGGAGATCTCGTTGAACGGCTTGGTGTACTGGTTCGCATAGGAGAGGAAGCTGGAGAGTCCGCCGATGCTCAGGCTGCCGGAGACGGCCGCGTATGCGCCGCTCAGGGCGACGGCCGCGTACACCAGCGCGTTGACAAAGCGCGTGCCGGGGTTGGTCAGCGAGGAGAAGAACACGGCGCGCAGCGAGCAGGCGCCCAGCCGCTCGTTGATCTCGTCAAACTGATCGAGCGTCGCCTTCTCGCGGCCAAAGGCCTGCACGAGCTTCTGCTCGGCGATCGCCTCGTCGATGAGCGCGGTCTGCTCGCCGCGCGTCCTGGATTGCAGCACGAACATGCCGTGCGTGGATCGGGCGATGAACTGGGCCACCAGCAGCGAAAGCGGCGTGATGAGCACGACGATCAGCGTGATCGCCGGGCTGAGCGTCAGCATGAAGAGCAGCGTGCCCAGGATCGTCAGCACGCCGGTGAACAGCTGCGTGAAGCCCATGAGCAGGCCGTCGGCAAACGTATCGACGTCCGCGATCATCCGGCTGACGATGTCGCCGGAGGGGTGCGCGTCCAGATACGCCATCGGCAGGCGCTGCAAATGCGAGAACGCGTCGCGGCGGATGTCGCGCACGGTCGCGTAGGTGACGCGGTTGTTCAGGTCGCTCTGCAGCCACTGCGCGGCGGCGGTGAGGACGACGCACGCGGCCATCGTGAACAGCGTCCGGCTGAGCGCGGGGAAATCGACCTCGCCCGCGATGCAGTCGACCGCGCGGCCCACGAGGATGGGCAGATAGAGCGAGAGCGCCACGCTGACAAGCGCGAGCGCGAGGGAGCCGAGCAGCTTGGGCAGGTGCGGGCGGATGTAGCGCAGGATGCGCGCGAGCACGGCGCGCTGCTCGCGGCGGTTGAGCTTAGCGGCCATGGCGTGATCCCTCCTCGCTGCCGTACTGGGACTCGTGAATCTCGCGGTAGATCGGGCAGGTGTCAAGCAGCGCTTCATGCGTGCCGATGCCCGCGACACAGCCGTCCTCCAGCACGAGGATTCGGTCTGCGAAGCGCACGGACGCCGTGCGCTGGGAGACGATGAACGTCGTCGGGCGGCGATCCATCTGCCGGATGGCGCGGCGCAGGCTCGCGTCGGTCGCGTAGTCGAGCGCGGACGCGCTGTCGTCGAGGATCAGGATGTCGGGCCGCTTGACCAGCGCGCGCGCGATGGTCAGGCGCTGGCGCTGGCCGCCTGAGAAGTTGCGCCCGCCCTGCTCCACGACGGCGTCGAGCCCGTCGGGCTTGGCGCGCACCACGTCGAGCGCCTGCGCGGTGGCGAGCGCCTGATAGAGCTCCTCGTCGGTGGCGTCCGGATTGCCCCAGCGCAGGTTGCCGCGGATGGTGCCCTTGAAGAGCACGGCCTTCTGGGGCACGACGGCGACGGCGGCGCGCAGCGCGTCCTTTCGCAGCTCGCGCACGTCCACGCCGCCCACGAGCACGCGGCCGCCGGTCGCGTCGTAAAAGCGCGGGATGAGGTTGACCAGCGTCGTCTTGCCGCTGCCCGTGCCGCCGATGATGCCGATGGTCTCGCCGGGGCGCACGCGCAGGGTGACGTGCTCCAGCGCATCCGCGCCCGCGCCCGCGTAGCGCATGCTCACGTCCTCGAAGGCGACGCTGCCGCGCGCCTCGTCGGGGAGCGTCAGCGCGCCGTCCTGCTGTGCGGGCCTGACGTCGAGCACCGCGCTGACGCGGTCGCCGCAGGCCCAGGCCTTGGTGAGCAGGATGATCAGGTTCGCCATCTTGATGAGCTCCACGAGGATCTGGCTCATGTAGTTGTACAGCGCCACGACGTCGCCCTGCGTCAGCGTGCCCAGGCTCACGCGCACGGCGCCGGTGTGCAGCAGCGCGATAACCGCCGCGTTGATGACCACGTACGTCAGCGGGTTCATGCTCGCGGAGATGCGGCCCACGAAAAGCTGCATGCGGGTGAGCGTCGCATTGCGCCGGCCGAATTTCTCGACCTCGGCGTCCTCCTTGCAAAAGGCGCGCAGCACGCGCACGCCGCTGAGGTTTTCGCGGGTGGCGGCGGTGACGCTGTCCAGCTGGCCCTGCACGGCGCGGTACTGCGGCAGGGTGATGAGCATGATCGAAAAGACGATTACGCACAGCGCGAGGATCACGGCCACGAAGAGAAGCGCGCAGCGCACGTCGATGGTGAAGGCCATGACCATCGCGCCAAAGACGACGAAAGGCGAGCGCAGCAGCAGGCGCAGGCACATGTTGACGCCGGACTGGAGCTGATTGACGTCGCTGGTCATGCGGGTGATCAGCGTGGACGTGCCCAGCGCGTCCAGATTCGCATGGGAGAGCGACTGGATATGGCGCATGAGCGCGTGGCGCAGCCGGGTGGAAAACCCGATGGCCGCGCGCGCGGCGAAGTACTGCGCCGTCACCGCGCTCAAAAAGCCGGTCAGGCCGAGGGCGGCCATGAGCAGCACACGCGCGGCGATGTAGCCGCGGTCGCCCGCGGGGATGCCGCGGTCGATGATGTCCGCCACGATGAGCGGGATGATCAGCTCAAAGGACGCCTCCAGCAGCTTAAACAGCGGCCCGAGCACACATTCGCGCCGGTAGCCGCGCAGATAGACGAGGAGTTTTTTCAATCGGTTCACCTGCTCGCAAGAATCTTGCGGGACGGCGGGCGTCCCAAAGTACATTCATTATAAGGGCTTTGCCATTTTTTTGCAACGTGCGGCGAAGGAATTTTGCATCCGGCGTCGAATCCAGACAGGGAACCATGGCCGCCCGCAAGCGGCGGCGATTCAGGAAGGATGAAAGGGCATGAAGATTGCAGTCACGTATGAAAACGGACAGGTATTTCAGCACTTTGGCCATTGCGCGCAGTTCAAGCTCTACGAGGTCGAGGGCGGCAAGGTCGTCGCCGAGAAGATCCTGGATGCGACGGGCAGCGGCCACAGCCTGCTGGCGGGCTTTCTGATGATGAACGGCGTGGACACACTGATCTGCGGCGGCATCGGCGGCGGCGCGCTCAATGCGCTCAAGCAGTTCGGCATCGCCGTTCACGGCGGCGTGCAGGGCGACGCGGACGCCGCGGTGCAGGCGCTGCTGGCGGGCACGCTGGAGGCGAGCGACGCGCCCAACTGCGACCACCACGATCACCACGAGGACGGGCACAACTGCGACTGCGGCGAGGGCCACGACTGCCATTGCCACGGCTGATGCAGGGGCGAGCTGAACAGGAAAAGCGCGCTGCGATGAACGCGGCGCGCTTTGTGCTATTTGGGGCGGCAGCCCTCACGTCTTCTATGATCACGGCGTAAGCGGCGGGAACCGCAGCGGAGCGTAGCGGCCATTGCGGTTCTGATTGGCCGTTTTCATCGAGAACTGGCATCAGTTTTGTGGGTTTTCGGGCGGCGGGTCATGCGCCACGATCATCATGGCGTCGGTCTCTCCGCGGTTGATGATGTTCTGCACGACAACCGGCGTGCCGTCGCTCAGCGCACCGACGTCCCATGCCCTGTACGGATAGCATGCAGGAAGCGCCGCGCTTTCCGTGGTTCCCCGTGCTTCATCCACGAGGAACAGGCGATTGACAATCGTCTCGGCGCCGTAATCCGGCTCAATCCCCGTGGCCAGAATCGCATAGCCGTCGGCTGTCTGCACGATCCGCTCCAGACTCCAATCCTGAATGCGCAGGTCAAACGCCTTTTGCCCGTCCGGCGTCCAGCGGATGCATACGCCCGCTGCGCCCTGCCGCATCGCTTCCCGGCCGACCGCCACGCAGCTTCCGTCCGACAGCGAAATCAGCTCGCCGTACGTTTGGGGCGGCGCGTATCCGTATGGCGCGTCATACAGATAGGCCAGCCGCGTCTCTTGGCCACGCGCATCCAAGGCGCTGAGCCAGAATCCCGTATCATGGAAGACCACCGCGTGCTCTCCGCCGACGGCTGCCAGCGCGCCATCCCGTTCGCCCTGTATGGTGGAAAGCGCGTTGCCGTCCCAATCGTAGAACGCGTACTGCGGCCTGCCCGTGATCGCGTTTGACTTCGTCACCCCGTATCCGCCGCCAAACGCCCAGCCGAGCAGCATGACGTCCTCCGATGCGGTTTCCATCAGAATCTGGCGATGCAGCACATTGCCGTCCCGATCCAGCCGGATCAGTTCCATCTGCTTTTTCTGATGCCCGTGGGCGTTGAGCAGCATGGTCGCCGTGCCGTCCGCGTGGAACACAGGGGCTTCCATCTCATCCTGACTGCCCCTTCTGGTGCAGAAGCTGAAGAGCACCTCGCCCGCCCGATTCACGCAGAGCGCCCAGCCGGAACGCCCCTCCTTCGTTCTGTCCGCCAGCGTGCCGTCGGAGGAGGACGTGTATCCCGTCATCAGGATGCGGTCATCCGCCGAAGATGGTCTGCTCCTGCGCCGTTGACTGGACAAGGGGAATCAGCAAAAGCGCCATCAGCAGCAACACGCTTTTCATCCGCATCATATGCAGGCCTCCTGTCTTCGCTCCCATTCGCGTCCATGCGCGCGATCGTTTCCGCTTATGCGTTGCATCCCCATCGGGTGACGGCGCCCGACTTGGGATCCAGATCGCCGCCGGTCACATAATCGCCGTCCTCCTCCAGCCAGGCGCGTATGATCAGCTCGCCCGTGGTGGGCTCGAACACGAGCGATGTGCGGAGCCTGCACCGGTCGATCAGCGCATCGTTCACCCACTCGTTGACCGACTGCCCGCAGGTGCGCTCGTCCAGCGGATGGTGCGCGCGGAGGTAGGCAAACACGCCGTCTATCATCTCCTGCGTGAGCAGCTCCGTCGGTTCGCATTCGATGATGTATGGGTCACTCTCCAGCAGCACGGCCTCCCTGGGCACATCCCCTGCGGCCCAGCGCACATCGCCGTTTTGCAGGGTGCGCCGGAGGATGGGCGTCCCGTCTTCCGTGCCCACGCGGACGATAAAGCTCTTCTCATAGGCGTAGACCTCGCCGCCAAAGTCAAACGGGCCGGCGTGCGGCGAGAGCGCCTCCTGCGGGATGCACCCGTGCACGCGCGGTGGGCGCTGTATGCCCGCGCCAAACGTCACGTGCCACTGCGTTTCGCCCTCGATCTGCCAGCAATCCTCAAGCTGCACGCCGCCAGAGAGCGTGATCTCCCATCCGTTCCGATCGTCCGCGAAGGTCAGGCCGCCGGCGGGCACATAAAACGTGCGATACACGATGCGGCTGCCTTCCTCCGGCTCACTCAGCGGCGCAAAGGCGCTCGCGGGCGCATAGCCCTGCCCGATGTCCGGCGTCATCAAATAGTACCGATCCCCGCAGACGGCCAGCACATGCGCCTGATCGCCCGGCTTGAGCTGCGCGATCACATCTCCCGTGCTGGATGTGACCGCGGTGTCCGCGACCGCCGCCGCCAGCGGGCACAGCGCCGAAAATTCGCGCCCGACCGGCGTCAGATACTGCTTCATGACACAGCCGGTCAGCACATCGTTTCCGGTCAGATTCAGCCCCACCAGGCACCACTGGCCGTAGTCCTCATAGATCTCTACGCGCGTGCCCGTATAGATGCGCCCCCGGATATCGCTCCCCTTGTGCGGCTCTGCGCGCAGATTGAGCCTTGTGCGCCAGTCGCTGCCGTTGTCCACGATCATCACCGCATCGTTGCCGCCGATGGTGGGCGACAGCCATTTGAGTTCCTCCGCCCACGACGGCGCAGCCGCCGCCAGCAGCAGCGCCACGATCCATCCCAAAGCCCTTCTCATTCGCTGCCCTCCTCTGAATCGTCGTTATCCATTTGACGGATGAGCGGCGGCATTTCTTGCCGGCTGTTCAAATTTCCGGCAGGCGAACAGAACATTCGGCTTGTCGCATGCAAAAAGCGCGGAGGACGTGCGCCGCGCTTGGATGGATTGTGACTTGTGTCCCGTGGGCGAATCGACTCGGATGCCCGGCCGCTTCGCGGCGGCTTCAAGGGCGTCACAGCACGATATCGCCCGGCCGGTAGCCATCGGGCAGCGGCTCTTCCTCCAGGAACGCGAAGGACGCATCGCGCAGCACCGGCAAAAACGCCGCGTAGGGGATGACGGGGAACTCGCAGGCGTAGTCGCTGGCGCCGAAGCAGCCGCCCTCTTTGGCGCGCAGGTTCAGCCCGCGGGCGAACTTGGTGTGGTTGGAGCAGTCGTGCACGAGCATCGGCCATTTCTCCTCGTCCGCCATCTTCATCAGGCGCAGCGTGATCTCCCGGCTCCAGATCGGGGAGACGTACCCAAGGCGCGCCATGTACAGGTTTTCGCCCGCGTAGTTGCCGATGTTGTTGGGGTTGAGGTGCAGCTCCGCACAGTTCATGAAGTCCAGCCCGATGGAAAGGATCTCGTCCTTTCTGCGCAGGAACGCCGCCTCAAACTCCGGCGTCATCGGCGTCTCGATGCCCACGTAGGGGATGCAGCGCCGGGCGATGCGCATGTGTTCGATCACGCGCGGATGGCAGCCGGACGCGCCGAGGTTGAAGCGCAGCTCGTCGAGGCCTGCGTCGGCCAGCGCGCGCAGGTTCTCCTCCGTGCACAGCAGGCCGTTGGTGTACATGTGCTGGTGCACGCCCGCCTTGGCGAACCTGCGGATGACGCCGTAATATGTTTCGATCTCCATGAACGGCTCCAGATACACGTAGGAGATGCCGGTGGGCTTATTCTGGATGGAGAGCAGCAGGTCGATGTCCTTCTCATAGAACCTGGTGCCGCCGATCTGCCACATGCCCTCGCCGATGGGCGGAATGCGATCCAGCTCGCCGTAGTTGTAGCAGAATTTGCACTGGATGTTGCACTTGTTCGTCTTGCGCACGGCGCTAAGCCCCGTGCCGGTCAGGCAGGAGCGGCAGCCCCGTGAGAACTTCTGTTCGTCGCCGACGAAACAGGTGCGGCCGTCCAGCGTCTTGAGGCCGGGGATGCCGGCCATGAGCGCTTCGCGGCGCGCATCGACGGCGGCCTCGATCTGAGAAAGCGCCGCCAGCGCGATCTCCTGCTGATGGGTGAGCAGCTCTTCCTCATCGGGCAGCCCGGCGAAGAATTCATACCACATCAGCGCGTCTTTTTTGGATATCTTCATTCATTCTTACTCCTTTGGCGTCAAAACCGTGTGCGTTTGCGATGTCAGTATACCATGAATCAACGCGGCGGGCAACGCCGGGAATTGCCGGGGAGCGCCGCGTCAGGGTTGATTTGCCCTGTTTTCTCTGATATAATAGGGAACCGGAAAGGGTGCGAAGGGAGCGGCTTATGAGAATCATCGGCGGAACGGCGCGCGGACGCGCGCTCGTCGCGCCTGCGGGCAGCAAGACCCGGCCCACGCAGGATTACGTGCGCGAATCGCTGTTCAACATCATCCGCTGGGACATCGGCGACGCGCGGGTGCTCGACCTGTTCGCCGGCACGGGCGCGCTCGCGCTGGAGGCCGTCAGCCGCGGCGCGAAGGACGCCGTGCTCATCGATCAGGACCGCGACGCGTGCCGCGCGATTGAGCGCAACATGCAGACCTCGCGCCTGGGCACGCAGTGCCGCCTCATCGCACAGGATTATCAGCAGGCGATGCGCCGGCTCGCGCGCGAGGGGCAGCGGTTCGACGTGGTTTTTATCGACCCGCCGTATCGGATGGAGAATACAGGCGAAATGTGCGCGGCACTCTATGACATGGGGCTGCTCAGCGACGCGTTTTTGATCGTCGTGGAGCACCGGCGCGGCATGGCGCCGCTGCTGGACGCGCGCTTTGAGGCGTACGACCTGCGCCGCTACGGCGATACGGAGATCACGCTCGTGCGCCGTATGCGCGCTTTGACGGAGGAACACACATGATGCGCATGATGTATCCGGGCAGCTTTGACCCGGTGACGCGCGGGCACATGGAGATCATCGCGCGCGCCAGCGCGCTGTGCGGCGAGCTGATCGTCGCGGTGATGCACAACCCGGACAAGCGCGGCGCGCTGAGCGTTGCGCAGCGGGTGGCGCTGCTTGAAAAGGCGTGCGCTGGATTTGGGAACGTGCGCGTCGTCGCGCACGCGGGGCTGACCGTGGACTGCGCGAGGGCATACGGCGCGGCCTGCCTGGTGCGCGGGGTGCGCCCGCTGGGCGATTTTGAGGCGGAATACGGCATGGCGCAGGTCAACCGGCGCATCGGCGGCGTGGAGACGCTGCTCATGCCCACGTCCGAGGCGTGCGCGAGCATTTCATCGAGCGTCGTGCGCCAGATCGCGGCGTTCGGCGGGGACATCGGCGAGATGGTGCCCGCGTGCGTCGCGCAGGAGATTCGTGCGGCGCTTGGCAGCGCAGGGAAATGAGGAGGAGATCACATGGAGCGCAATGACCAACAGAGGCAACAGCAGGCGGCCCCGCAGCAGGAGCGTCCCATGCGCCGGGAACAGGCGCAGACCGGCGCGGAGAGCATCGGCCAGACGACGCGCGTGATCGACGAGCTGGAGCGCAGGCTGAACGACGCGTACCGGATTCCGCTGCGCAAGAACTCCTGCGTGGTGGACATCGCGGAGATGACCGACCTGATCGGCCAGCTGCGCATCGCGCTGCCCAAGTCCGTCAAGCAGGCGCAGTCCGTGCTCGCGGACAGCCAGCAGATCATCGCGGAGGCAAAGGCCCGCGCCGACAGGACGGCGGACGACGCCGACAGGATCTACAACGACACGGTCAACAAGGCGAAGAAATTCAAGGAAGAGGTGGAGGCGGACGCCGACGCCTACGACCAGGAGACTCGCCGCCGCGCGCAGGAGGACGCCAACGCCATCCTCGCCGACGCGCAGACGCGCGCCGACCAGATCATCAGCGCCGCCCAGCAGCAGGCGCAGATGCTCGTGGACGACAACGAGATCTCCCGCCGCGCGCAGGCCTACGCCATGGAGACGCGCGAGCGCGCCGAGAAGGACGCGGACAGCATCTACTCGCAGGCGTGCATGCACGTGGACAAGATCCTCTCCGGCGCGGCGGCGGCGCTCTCGCGCAGCGCGGCCGACATGGCCGGCCTGCGCGACAACCTGCTCGGCCAGCAGCCGGGAGGCAGCAACAACGCGATCTGATGGTTCCGGTTTGCCCAGGCGGCGGAAAGGAAACACATATGAACAATACGCTTTACATCGTCGTTCCCTGTTACAAGGAGCAGGAGGTGCTGCCGGAGACCAGCAGGCGCCTCAGGGAAAAGGTGCTCGCGCTGCGCGCGCAGGGCAAGATCAGCGACAAGAGCCGCATCATGTTCGTCAACGACGGCTCCAGCGACGACACATGGCCGATCATCGAGCGCCTGCACGAGCAGGAGCCGGATCTCTTCTCCGGCGTGAACCTCTCGCGCAACCGCGGCCATCAAAACGCGCTGCTGGCGGGCCTGCTCACGGCGGTCAACTACGCGGACATGATCGTCTCCATGGATGCGGACCTGCAGGACGACATCAACGCCGTGGACGCCATGGTCGATCACTATCTGGAGGGCTACGAGGTCGTCTACGGCGTGCGCAGCAAGCGCGACACCGACACGTTCTTCAAGCGCTTCACCGCCGAGGCGTTCTACAAGGTGATGAAGGCGCTGGGCGTGGACATCGTGTTTAACCACGCGGACTACCGCCTGATGAGCCGCCGCGCGGTGGAAGGGCTGGCGCAGTTTGGCGAGGTGAACCTCTTCCTGCGCGGCATCGTCCCGCAGATCGGCTACAGGTGGACGACGGTGACCTATGAGCGCGCCGAGCGCTTCGCGGGCGAGAGCAAGTATCCGCTCAAGAAGATGCTCGCCTTTGCGGCGGACGGCATCACGTCCTTCTCCGTCAAGCCGATCCGGCTGGTGCTCAGCGCCGGGGTGATCGTCTTCGTGGTCAGTCTGATCATGCTGCTCTACGCGCTCATCGCCAAGCTGACGGGGCACACCTCCGCCGGCTGGACATCGCTGATGGGCTCCATCTGGCTGATCGGCGGCATTCAGCTGCTGAGCCTGGGCGTAGTGGGCGAGTACATCGGCAAGATCTACAACGAAACCAAGCGCCGCCCGCGCTTCATCATCGAGCGCGTGCTCAACAAGTGATCACAGGCAGGCAGGCGCCTGCCTTTTTCAAGAAGGGACAGCATGAAGGAACACATCATCACCGTCGTGGCGCTCGGCCCGGACAGCGCGCAGTCGCTGACGCTGGGCGCGCTGGAGGCGATGCAGGGCGCGGATGCGCTCGTGCTGCGCACGGCGCGCCACGGCGCGGTACACACGCTTGAAGAGCGGGGCATCGCCTATCAGACGCTCGACGCGCTCTACGAGCGCAGCGAGGACTTTGACGAGCTGTGCGCGCAGGCGGCAGGCGCGCTGCTTGAGAAGGCGCATGCCTGCCGGAACCTCTGCTACGCCGTCAGCGAACCGGCCAGCGACGCCACGGTGCGCGCGCTTTGCAAGGCGATGGGCGAGGACGTGGGCATGCGCGTGGTGGGCGGCGTGTCGCTGGCGGACTGCGCCGCCTGCGCGGTGATCCCATTCGGCGTGAACACCGAGAACATGCGCGCCATCACGGCGCTGTCTGTCGGCGAGCTGCGCGTGCAGGCGGACAGCCCGCAGGTGATCACGGAGATCGACAACCGATACATCGCCTCGGATGTCAAGCTCTGGCTGGGAGACCTGTTTGACGACGAGATGACGGTGTATTTTCTGGAAAACGCCGCGCAGCCGGGCGCGCAGGCGCGGCCCATCGCGCTGTGCGAACTCGACCGCCAGCCGCACTACGACCACCGCACGGCGGTGGTGGTGCCCTATGTGAGCGTGTACGCGCGCAGCCGGGCGAGCTATGAGGACTTCCTGCAGGTCGTCTCGCGCCTGCGCGCGCCGGGCGGCTGTCCGTGGGACAGGGCGCAGACGCACGACACGCTGCGCCGCTACATGATCGAGGAGGCCTGCGAGGCCGCCGAGGCCATGGAGGGCGAGGACGACATGAAGATCGCCGACGAGCTGGGCGACGTGCTGCTGCAGGTGGCGCTCAACAGCTGCATCGGCGCGGAGCACCGGGCCTTCACCGACCGGGACGTGACGAGCATGGCGGCGCACAAGATGATCACGCGCCACGAGCACGTGTTCGGCAAGGCGAAGGCGGAAAACGCGCAGGCGGTCGTCTCCGTCTGGGAGAATGCGAAGAAGAGGGAGCGCGGCGAGCAGACGGCGCTCGCGCGCGTGCGCGACGTGCCCGCGTCGCTGCCCGCGCTCATGCGCGCCCAGAAGATCGTGCGCCGCATCGCGCAGGCGAAGGGCGAGACGATCGCGCCGGAGCAGGCGCTCGGCGACGCGCGCGCGGCGCTTGAGGCGCTCTGCGCGCCGGGCGCGGGCGAGGCGCAGCTCGCCCAGGCGCTCATGTGCCTGTGCGCGGCCGCGCACGCGATGGATCTGGACGCGGAGACCGCGCTGCGCAGCGCGATTGCCGCGCGCATCAAGCGCTTGGAGGAAGAGGAGAAAAAAACCTGATTTTTTCAAGAAAATTTTCCGAATTGGCGCAATCCCTCTTGCATGAAAGCAGGAAAGCATGTAGAATATGAAGCAGTCGTCTTCCAGCCGACCAGGCAAGCGCAGGATGACCGTGTTTAAGGAGGAAGAATCATACCATGAACAAGAACGAACTGAGTGCGGCGATCGCCGCGAAGGCGGGCCTGACCCGCAAGGATGCCGAGGCCGCCGTCTGCGCGATGAGCGAGATCATCGCCGAGAGCCTCAAGAACGGCGAGAAGGTCCAGATCGTGGGCTTTGGCGCGTTTGAGGTCAAGGAGCGTCCGGCGCGCAAGGCGCGCAACCCCAAGACCGGCGAGGAGATCCAGATCGGCGCACGCCGTTCTCCGATGTTCAAGCCGGGCAAGGCGCTCAAGGAAGCCGTCGAGGGCTAAGCTACACTCCCGGGAGGAATCCCGGGATTCTTTTTATGCCGGAGACGGCTTGAAAAGGGGAGGCGCAGCGCGACGACTTCATGTCCGGACAAGCCGACGAGCCGCGTGCCGGTCATCGCGCTGGGCGCTTTGCGCCGACGGGCGGCCGGGCGCTGCTGCGCGAGACGGCGCTTTCCGGCTTCGCCAACTCCGTCTCCATCGCCGGCTGCCTCGTGTGCATGCCGGCGCGCTCGCTGTGATTGATCACCTGACACGGATAGGAGGAAAACACCATGGACAAGGCAAAGGTATACTTCACCGACTTTCGCACCGTCGCCAACGGCGACGGCCTGACCGCCAAGCTCAAGAAGCTGATCCGCAAGGCGGGCATCGGCGAGATCGACATGGACGGCAAGTTCGTGGCGATCAAGATGCACTTCGGCGAGCTGGGCAACCTCAGTTTCCTGCGCCCCAACTACGCGCGCGCGGTGGCCGACGTGGTCAAGGCGCTGGGCGGCAAGCCCTTCCTGACGGACTGCAACACGCTGTATCCGGGCAGCCGCAAGAACGCGCTGGAACACCTCTACTGCGCCTGGGAGAACGGCTTCACGGCGATGACCGTCGGCTGCCCGATCCTCATCGGCGACGGCCTCAAGGGCACGGACGAGGTGGCGGTGCCTGTGCGCGGCGGCGAATACGTGCGGGAGGCGAAGATCGGCCGGGCGGTGATGGACGCGGACGTGTTCATCAGCCTGACGCACTTCAAGGGACACGAGTCGACGGGCTTTGGCGGCGCGATCAAGAACATCGGCATGGGCTGCGGCTCGCGCGCGGGCAAGGCCGACCAGCACAACGCCGGCAAGCCCGTCGTGGAGGCGGAGGACTGCCGCGGCTGCCGGCTGTGCCAGAAGCTCTGCGCCAACGACGGCCTCGTCTTTGACGAGGCGGCGCGCAAGATGCGCATCGACCCGGATCACTGCCTGGGCTGCGGCCGGTGCCTTGGCGCGTGCAATTTCGACGCCATCCACTTCGTGGACGACAACGCCAACGCGATCCTCAACTGCCGCATGGCCGAGTACGCCAAGGCGGTGGTGGACGGCCGTCCGAATTTCCACATCTCGCTGGTGCAGGACATCTCGCCCAACTGCGACTGCCACTGCGAAAACGACGCGCCGATCCTGCCGGACATCGGCATGTTCGCCTCGTTTGACCCGCTGGCGCTGGATCAGGCGTGCGTGGACGCATGCCTCCGGCAGCAGCCGCTGCCGGGCAGCCAGCTCTGGGACAACCTGCACAGGCCGGGCTTCGCCGACTGGGGCGACCCGTTCACCAATTCCACCCCGAACTCCGAGTGGCGCTCCTGCCTTGACCATGCGGAAAAGATCGGTCTGGGCGTGCGCGCATACGATCTGATCAAACTGTAATATGCTGAACATTCTCATGCGTGCCGGCAGCTTCGTGGCCATCATCGCGCTGGGCTATCTGCTCAAGCGGGCCGGCTTTTTCAAGGAGGAGGACTTCACGCTCCTCTCCCGCGTCACGATCCGCATCACGCTGCCCTGCGCGATCGTCACCAGCTTCGCGGGCAAGCAGATCGACAGCGCGCTGCTCATTTTGCCGCTGTTGGCGCTCGGCTGCGGGCTCGTCTACATCGCCGCAGGCTTCCTGATGAACCGGGGCGGGCCGCGCGAGCGGCAGGCCTTTGAAATGCTCAACCTGTCGGGCTACAACATCGGCACGTTCGTCATCCCGTTCGCTCAGGGCTTTCTGGGCGCGATGGGCGTGGTGGCGGTGAGCATCTTCGACACGGGCAACGCCGTCATCTGCCTGGGCGGCGCGTACAGCCTCGCGGCGATGGTCAAGGACGGCAGCGGCTTCTCGATCAAGCGGATCGTGCGCGCGCTCTTGCGCTCCGTGCCGTTCGTCGCCTACGTGACGATGCTGCTGATGAACCTGCTGCACATCGCCGTGCCGGAATTCGTGCTCTCCATCGCGCAGATCGGCGCGGACGCGAACGCCTTCATGGCCATGCTGATGATCGGCGTGGGCTTTAAGCTGGGCGGCGGCGGGGCGCAGATGAAGGAGATCGCCCGGCTGCTGGCGGTGCGCTACGGCCTGGCGGCCGTGTTTGCGCTGCTGTTCTATTTTGCGCTGCCCTTTGCGCTGGAGGTTCGCCAGGCGCTGGTGATTCTCGCCTTCAGCCCCATCGGCTCGGCCGTGCCGGGCTTCACCGGCGAGCTCAAGGGCGACGTGGGCCTCTCCAGCGCGCTCAACTCCATGTCCATGGTGATCAGCATCGCCATCATCGTGGCGCTGCTCTTCGTGATGCTCTGACCGGCCGGGCCGCGCTTGACGCCCCCCGACGGAAACATCAAAGAAAGACAAAACAGACATAAAACGTGAAATGAAAAAACAATCTTGTGTCAAGCGGAAAAAAGTTCTATAATAGTCAGGTAATGGCATAATCCCGGCGAGGGAACAAGAAACGGAGGAAGAACCATGTCGCAAATTTTCGGTAATTTTGCGGATCTGACGGTGCAGATGGTCATCATGTGGATCATCGGCGGCGTCATGATTTATCTGGCCATCAAGAAAGAGATGGAACCGACGCTCCTGCTGCCGATGGGCTTTGGCTGCATTCTGTGCAACATGCCCAATTCCGGTATGGTGCACACGCTGCAGATCCTGTTCCAGGCGGGCGTGGACAACGAGCTCTTCCCGCTGCTGCTGTTCATCGGCATCGGCGCGATGATCGACTTCGGCCCGCTGCTGGCCGACCCGAAGCTGCTGCTCTTCGGCGCGGCGGCGCAGTTCGGCATCTTCTTCACGCTGTCCATGGCGAGCCTGTTCGGCTTTGAGCTGCGCGACGCGGCGTCCATCGCCATCATCGGCGCGGCGGACGGCCCGACCTCCATCTTCGTGGCGCAGACGCTCCAGAGCAACTACACGGCGGCCATCATCGTGGCGGCGTATTCCTACATGGCGCTGGTGCCGATCGTGCAGCCCTTCTGCATCCGTCTGGTCACCACCAAGGAAGAGCGCATGATCCGCATGGACTACACCCCGGGCAAGATCACCCAGACCACCCGCATCCTCTTCCCGATCGTGGTCTCCCTCATCGCCTCGCTGGTCGCCCCGGATTCTGCGGCGCTGGTCGGCTTCCTGATGTTCGGCAACCTGCTGCGCGAGTGCGGCGTGCTGCGCAGCCTCTCCGAGTGCGCGCAGAACGTGCTGGCCAACCTCGTCTCCCTGCTGCTGGGCCTGACCGTGGCCGTGCGCATGCAGGCCGAGAGCTTCCTGGTGCCCGAAACCCTCATGATCCTGGCGCTGGGCCTGGTCGCCTTCATGTTCGATACCTTCGGCGGCGTGTTCTTCGGCAAGTTCCTCAACCTCTTCTCCAAGAAGAAGGTCAACCCGATGATCGGCGCGGCCGGCATCTCCGCCTTCCCGATGTCCTCCCGTGTCATCGCCAAGATGGCCCGCGAGGAAGATCCGTACAACTTCATCCTGATGCAGGCCGCCGGTGCGAACGTGGCCGGTCAGGTTGCCTCCGTCATCGCCGGCGGTCTGATCCTGGCGATGATCGGTCCGCTGGTCTGATCCAAAGGAGGAATTGAGTATGTCTATCAACATTGGCGCGTTCATCTCTTCCCTCAAGTACATGGTCGAGGGCTGGCTGGGCATCTTCATCGTCATGGGCATCATCATCGCGTGCATCTACGGTCTCAACAAGGTCTCCGATCGGATCGATTCGCATGCGAATCAGAAGGATTCTTAACGGAGAATGAACGGAACGTTTTCCTGGACGCACACATTGCTCCAGAAAACGTGAAGGAAAGCAACAGCCTGAACCGGCGCGCCCGGATGCATCGCATCCGGGCGCGCTTTGTGTATTTGCTTTTGCAGCGGTTTCGTGGTATCATGCCGGATAGAAGACGGCGCGGCGATCGGGCGGCGCAGACCTGAGACGACGGAAAGAGGGACGGATATGGTTCGATTTGGCATTGTGGGCCTGGGCGCGATGGGCCTGACGCACGCGAAGATCCTGCTTGGCGAGGTGGAGGAGGCGCGGTTGACCGCCGTGGCCACGCGAAACGCGCAGAACATCGCGGCGCTGCGCGCGCTGCCGGGCGGCGATGCGGTGCAGGTGTTTGACACGCCGGAGGCGATGTACAAAAGCGGGGAGATCGACGCGGTGCTCATCGCCTCGCCGCACAGGGCGCACGTGGCGCAGGCGATGCAGGCGTTTGCGGCGGGCATGCACGTGCTGCTGGAAAAGCCCACGGGCGTGTATACGAGCGAGGTGCGTGCGCTCAACGCGGCGGCGGATGCGAGCGGGAAAGCATTCGGCGTGATGTTCAACGTGCGCACGAACCCGATTTACCGGCGGATGAAGGAGATCGTCGAATCCGGCGAGATGGGCGAGATCCGCCGCACGAACATGATCGTCACCGACTGGTTCCGCGCGCAGAGCTACTACGACTGCGGCGCGTGGCGCGCGACGTGGAAGGGCGAGGGCGGCGGCGTGCTGCTCAACCAGGCCCCGCACAGCCTGGACATCTGGCAGTGGATCTGCGGCATGCCGGTGCGCCTGCGCGCGTTCTGCGGTCTGGGCCGCTGGCACGACATCGAGGTCGAGGACGACGTGACGGCCTACGTCGAATACGGAAACGGCGCGACGGGCACGTTCATCGCCTGCACGGGTGAGGCGCCGGGCACCAACCGCTTTGAGGTCTCGCTGGACGGGGGCCAGCTGCTCGTGGAGAACGGCCGCCTGCTGCGCACGCGCACGCAGGTGCCGGTCAGCCGGTTTATCCGCGAATATCCGGACGGATTCGGCAAGCCGGAGACGGCGGTGGAGGACATCACGCCGCCGGGCGAATACGGCATGCACGCGGGCGTGACGCGCGCCTTCGCCCGGCACATCCTCTGCGGAGAGCCGATGATCGCCGACGGGCGCGAGGGGCTGAACAGCCTGATGCTCGCCAACGCGATGCTGCTCTCTTCCTGGGCGGAGGAGACGCTGCCCATGCCCTTTGACGCGGCGATGGACGCGCAATACGCGCGCATGCTCCAGGAGCGCGCGGCGCACAGCCGCGAGAAGACGGCAAAGCCCGTCACGCTCGACCTGAGCCGGTCGTATTCCAAGTCTTGACGCGTGTACGGCAAACGCGCTTAAAGCAGCCGCAAAGCGAAGATGGGGCTTGGGGCAGAACGGGGAACCCGCATGGTCGCGCCCAAAGGGCGTCATGAATCAAACGGCAATGACAGGGGGAAAACGTCATGAAAACATGCTGCGCTTTGTTTGTCTTTGCAGCCATCCTTTTGGTTGACTGCTCAAGCCCGAAAGCGGACGTGACAATCATGGAAAAGGACTATGAATTCCTTTCTATTGCCTGGGGTGATGATTGGGACACGGTGCAAAAATCAGATGCGCTGCGGCACGCTGAAGCGGAGGCCGTCCGGGATAACGGCAGGATGACTGATGTTATGGCAAAGGGATTGGATTTTTACGGTTATTCCGTTGACGCCTGGTTATCCTTTGGAAACAGGGATTTTTCGGACAAGGGCCTGTCGCAAGTCGTGATTCAATATCAAGACGGAGACGAAGAAAACCTTTTGGCAGACATGATAGAAGTATACGGAGAACCTCAAAACTATTTTCTGGACAAAAACGGAATAGAAAATCCAATACATCCCTGCGGTTGGTGTACAGAAGAAGATGTTGAAACAAGCTTGACGGAGCGTGCAAAAGAAAAATACCTGGAGATGGCAAAGGACATAGAGCCATCGCGTCTGGATGCTTTGCTCAGACAGCCGTTGGTCACGATCACTTTTCACGACGAGCAGAATCAAATTACATTTAATGGTCGTGACGCAGCCGTAGTGCGAGAATTGAACAATCAAACCAGGTGAGATTTCCTGGCCCATCCGATGACAGCCGTACAGTTGAAAAAGCGAGGGCTTTGCCTGCGCGATGGTGCTGTTGATATGAGCCGCAGTCAGTTTTTGCACATATAGAAAGACACACATACTGCCTGAAATCAGGCAGTATGTGTGTCTTTTGCTTGCGTCTGACAGCCTGCATGTGTCATCAAGCGCTGTCCAAAGCGAGCGCCTGCCTGCGCCGCTGACGGCGGGCTTCGGTTCCCCCTCGCAAAAGAAACCGGCAGAAAAGACGGGGGACGCCTCAGTCGTCGATGCGCTCAAACACCCGCGTGCCGCAGCGCACGCCCCATGCGCGGCCGCCGCGGATGAGGAACTCGTGGCGCACGCCCTGATCCGCCGGCGCGCCGAGCGCGTGGGCGAGGAAGCGCGTGCCGCCGCAGTAGGTGAGCGCCGTGACGGCGCCGTCGCGCGTGCGCATGAGCGCGCCGTCCTTTTCCTCGATGATCAGGCGGCACGGCTCACCCTCGTGGGCGATGTACGCGCCTGTGATCATCTCCGGCGCGGAGAAGGGTGCGGGCGCGGGGTGGAACCAGCAGTGGCTCTGCGCGAGCGGCAGGCCGAGGACGGCGTTGTACATGGCCCACATCAGCTCGTCCATGTCCTCGTCGCCCTGGTTGCACAGCACGGCGAAGCCGTAGCCCTCGCCCAGCAGCAGCCCGCCCTTGGAGGAGACGCCGTGCAGCCCGCCGGCGTGCTCGCAGATCGTGTGGCCGGCGAACTCGCGCTTGTTGATGCCCATGCACATGACGTTGAGCGCGGAGAGCGGGTGATACTTGCCCAGGAGCAGCTCCACGGCCTGCGCGGGGATGGCCTGTACGCCTTCGTGCAGGCCGAAATTGGAGAGCGCGCGGTAGTAGACGGCCATGTCGCGCGCGGTGGACTTGACCATCGCGCAGCCGCGGAAGGGCGGCAGGATGGACCAGGCGTCGTCGCAGATGCGCACGCCGTCCTCCACCTCAAACAGGGACGTCAGGTTGCCGCCGGACAGCGCGCGCGCCGCCTCGATGCCGTTGTCCAGGATCGAGCGGGTCATGGAGAGCGGCGCGAAGACCTTCTCGTGCATCACCTGTTCCAGCGGCATGCCGGCGGCTTTGTCGATCACGCTGGAGAGGATGGCGTAGCCCTCGTTGGAGTAGCTCATCACCTCGCCCGGCGCGCCGAGCGTGGCGTAGGGGCAGTGGGCGACGTAGTCGATCACCTGCTCGATGGTCGCCATCGCATTGGGCGCGCTCGCGCGCATGGCGCGCAGCCAGTCGGTCTCTCGCCGGCCGGTGCTGTTCATGGCGATGGACCACTCCAGCGGCTCCATCGGCGGGATGCCGGCGGTGTGCATGGCCAGGTGGCGGATGGTGACGGCCTCGCGCGGCTGGCCGGGCACGCGGAAATCGGGCAGATAGCGGCAGACGGGGTCATCGATGTTCAGCCGGCCCTCCACGTGCAGGATGCACGCGCACAGCGCGGTGATCGACTTGCTCATCGAGGCGATGCCGTACATCGTGTCGCTGTCCGGGCGGATGGATGCGTTCGCGTCGCAAAAGCCGTGGTCAAACGCGTAGGAAAAGCCGTCCGGCCCGGCGATACAGGCGGATACGCCCGCGAGGTTTTTCTCTTCGGCCCAGCGCGTCAGACAGGCGCCAAGCGCTTGTGGATCAAACATAAAAGCCCTCCATGCGGTCGGATGTGTTCACATTGACGCATTATAGCACGAAATGCGCGCCGGGGAAAGACTGAGCGCGCGCAAATATGGCTTGAAAAAGCGGGGGAAAGACGATACACTATACAGGATAAATGGAAACGGGCGCGGCCCGGTCAAGGAGTTTTGGCATGGATCAAAAGAAAGTGGGCGTGCTGCTCAGCTACGCCCAGACGATACTCTCCACGGTGATCTCGCTGGTGTACACGCCGGTCATGCTGCGCCTGCTCGGGCAGAGCGAATATGGCACGTATACGCTGGTCAACGGCTTCATCTCCAACCTCAGCCTGATGAGCTTTGGTCTGGGCAGCGCCTATGTGCGCTATTACGCGCGCTACGAGGCCAGCGACGGCGAGGACGGCGTCGCCAAGATCAACGGCATGTTCCTGGTGATCTTTCTGGTCATCGCCGCGGCGAGCCTCGTGGTGGGCGGCGTGCTGGTCGCCAACGTGCACAACATCTTCTCCGCCAGCCTGACGGCGCAGGAGGTGGAGACGGCGCGCATCCTGATGGCGCTGCTGGTCGTCAACATCGCGCTGTCCTTTCCGGGCAGCGTGTTCACCTCCTACATCACGGCGAAGGAACAGTTCCTCTTTCAGCGGCTGGTGAGCATGATCCGCACGGTGCTCAACCCCATCGTCATGCTGCCGCTGCTGCTGATGGGGCTGGGCTCCGTGTCGCTGGTGCTGGTGACGCTGGTGCTCAGCGTGGTGACGGACGTGTCGAGCGTCTGGTACTGCTTCAAAAAGCTCAAGATGCGCATGACGTTCGGCAGGTTTGACTTCCGGCTGCTGCGCGAAATGGGCGGCTTCTCGTTCTACATCTTCCTGAATATGATCATCGACCAGATCAACTGGACGGTGGACACGACCATACTGGGCATCATCAGCGGCACGGCGGCCACCGCCGTCTATGGCGTGGGCAGCCAGATTCACCGCTATTACATGACGCTCTCCACGTCGATCTCCGGCGTGTTCGTGCCGCAGATCAACCGCATCGTGGCGCGCGGCGAGGGCGACGGCGCGCTGACGCAACTCTTTACGCGCGTGGGGCGCGTGCAGTTCATGCTGCTGATGCTCGTGTTCACGGGCTTTGTCTTCGTGGGCGAGCCGTTCGTGGAGGCATGGGGCGGCGGCGAGTACGAGGGGGCGTACCCCATCGCGCTGATGCTCATGGGGCCGGTGACGGTGCCGCTGATTCAGAACATGGGCATCGAGATCCAGCGTGCCAAGAACAAGCACCAGTTCCGCTCCAAGGTCTACTTTTTCATGGCGCTGTTCAACGTCGCCATCTCCATTCCGCTGGGCATGCGCTGGGGCGGCTTCGGTTGCGCGCTGGGCACCGGCATCTCGATGATCGTGTGCAACGGCTTCGTGATGAACTGGTACTATCACAGGCACATCGGTCTGGATATCCCCTATTTCTGGAGGAGAATCCTGCGCATCGTGCCGGCCATCGTGCCGCCGGTGCTGCTGGGCGTGCTGGCGGTCTCCCTGCACGATTTCACGGGCTACGGCGGCGTGCTGTGCTTCGCCGTGCCGTACTGCGCCGTCTACGCGCTGAGCGTGTACAGATGGGCGATGGACGACGGCGAGAAGCGGCTTGTGCGCAGCGTGGGGCGCAAGCTCCTGCGCCGCGCCGCGTAAATCCTTCATCGCTAAAAACGCCGCCGCAGGGCCATGCCCGCGGCGGCGTTCGCCTATGTGCGCAGGGTTTCGAGGTAGTGGCGCGTCTGCGCGCGGACGACCGCTTCCTGCGTGCCCGCCTGCGCCGCGCGGTGCAGTTCAAGGTGCAGGTCGAGCGCGTCATAGCCGGACAGCAGCGGCGCCGCGCCGCACAGCAGCCGGGCGCGGCTGCCGTCCGGCAGGGGCGCGGGGACGGCGCGCGGCGGCTCGCTCTCCAGCATCGGCCGCGTGTGCCCGCAGGCGTGCATGAGGTGCAGCGCGGCCGTGCGGTTGGGCATCACGTTCTGCGCGCCCACGCCCAGGTTGAACGCGCCCGTGCAGGCCGTATCGCCCAGCAGGAAGCGCGCGCCCAGCAGCAGCGCGCCGAGGCAGGCGCACAGCGGGTGCAGAAAGACGCCCTGCGCACCGGGGTGCGGTACGTGCAGCGGCTCTCGCGCCTCCAGCGCGCGGCACCAGCCGTCATACGGCGCGACGGCGGGATGGCCGCAGCCCAGGCACGGCGCATGGCGCACGCACAGCACGCTGACCGCGTCGCCCAGCAATCCGCGGCTTACGCCCTCGGCGAAGAGCTGGAGGATCGACTGGAAGAGACCCTCGCGCGTCTCGCCGCCGATGGGATCGCCCTCGCGCGCGTACCACGGGCGCTCGATGGCGCGATAGACGTTTTCGTCGCTGAGGAGCAGGGCGAGCGGCACGCCGGCCTCGCGCGCCTCGCTGAGCAGGGCGTCCAGCGCGCGAAGCTGCGCATCCAGCGCGCCGCTGAGCGCGCGCAGGCTGGGCACGATCAGGCAGGCGACGCGCCCGTCCGTGAGCGCGCGGGCGAGGCGGTCGCGCTCGGCCATGGGCGGGATGCGCGCGGGCCGCGCGCCCAGTTCAAGGAGCATCGTCTGCATGAAGCGCGTGAGCAGGGTGTCCTCGCCGGCCAGCAGCACGCGCCGCGCGCGCCAGGCGGCATGCAGGGATTGAAGCATCGCAAGCGCCTCCTTCGATCACACCAGCCTATGGCGCGCGTTTTTCAAATAGTCTGCCCTGACCATCCGCCAATCACTCTTTTTTCACGCGCGCGGATGTGGTATAATGGGACCAACGATTGACATTTGGAGGCCGACACGATGAAAAAATGGACGGCGCTGCTGCTGACGACGCTCTTATGCCTGTGCGCCTGCTGTGCGCAGGCGTTCACATTGACCGGGCTGGAGACGGAGACGGTGGAACGGGACTGGTCTACAAACAAGTTCTTTTCGCGCATGGAATCGCTCACCGGCATCGCCGTCACGGCGCAGGGCGTGACGGACGAGGAGGAATACGCCCAGATGCTCGCCGACATGCAGCGCGGCGATGTGCAGACGGACGCGCTGTTCAAGGCGAGCCTCTCGCGCGAGCAGGAGATCGCATTGCTTGACAGCGGGGCGATCATCGACCTGGCGCCGCTGATCGAGACGCACATGCCCAACCTGAGCGCGCTGCTGGAGCGCCATCCCGAGTGGCGAGACGTGATTACGCTCTCAGACGGGCGCATCGCGTCCCTGCCGCTGCTCAACGAGGGCGAGCGGCAGGTGGCGCTGTGGATCAACCGGGACTGGCTGGACGCGCTGGGCGTGGCCATGCCCACGACGCTCTCGGAGCTGACGGACGCGCTGGCGGCCATCCGCGACGGCGATCCCAACGGCAACGGCAAGGCCGACGAGATTGGCGCGGATCTGATCGGCGTCTATGAGATGCGCTGGCTGCTGGCGTACTTTGGCATCGTGGCGGATGATTACAATCTGGCGCGCGACGCGTCGGGCGAGATCGTCTTTGCGCCGGAACTGCCGGGCTATCGCGCGTTCATCGAGCTGCTCGTGGACTGGCAGGAGAGCGGCGTGCTGGGCGAGGAGGCGTTCACCGGCACGCACAGTGCGCGCGCGCTGAGCAATACGGACGAGGACGCGCCGACGGTCAGCGGCCTGCTGCTCTCCGTCGCGCCGTACACGCACGTCTCCGTGGACGCGGCGATGGGCTACGAACCGGTGCTGCTGGCCGGGCCGGACGGCGTCACGCGCTGGCGCGATCTGCTGGGCGAGGTCTGGACGGGCTGCTTCGCGGTGACGAGCGCATGCGAGAATCCGGGCGAGGCGCTCGCATGGGTGGACGCGCTCTACGCGCAGGAAGGCGCGCTGCTGGGCTATGCGGGCGTCGAGGGCGAGGATTACGTCTACACCGACGAGGGATACTGGGCGTTCGGTGCGGCGGGCAGCAGCGACGTGAACAGGCTGCGCGCCGAGGTGCTCATGTACACCGGCGAGGCGATGCCCGGCCTCTACCCCAGCGACTTTATCGCCAGGGTGGATAGCCCGATCGACCGCCACGTGTTTGAGGCGAGCGAGCGGGTGCGCGCGGTCAGCGAGCGCGTGACGCAGCCGTACTGCCTGAGCGCGGCGGATCAGGCGCGCGCGGACGAGCTGGCCGCACAGATCGGCGACCTGGTGGACAGGGGCATCGCGCGCTTTGCCACCGGCGAGGTCGCGCTCACCGATGAGGCGTACGATGCGTGGCTCGCCGAGCTGCGCGAGGCGGGCAGCGAGGAGCTGACGGCGCTGTTTCAGGGCGCGCAGTGAACAAGGGCGAAAGCTGGACGGCGGACGGCATGCGCTGTCCGCCGTTTTTGTCAAGTTGGGCGGCGCAGACGCATAGGATGGCGTGGGAGGCGAGGCTATGGAGCAGAGCAGAAACGCGCAGCCGCACACGCTGACGCTGGAAGGGCGCACGCATGCGCAGCTCTCCGGCGTAACGGCGGTCTGCTGTTTCAACGACCGGGAGATCGTGCTGGAGACGGCGGAGGGCGAGATCGCGCTGCTGGGCGAGCGGCTGCACATCGAGCAGCTCAATCTGGAGGATGGACAGCTCGATGTGACGGGCGAGATCGCGGGGATCGAGTACAACGGGCCTGTCAAGCGCAGGGAAAAGCGCGGTCTGTTTTCGCGCAAGCGCCCGTGACGCCCGCGGAGCAGGCGCGCGCCTTTCTGGCGATGGCGCTGTGCGGCGGCCTGCTGGGCGCGGCGTACGACCTGCTGGGCATCGTGCGGCGCGGCCCCTGGCGCACGGCGTTGGCGGACGTTGCCTTTGGGCTGTGCACGGCGCTGGGCGTGATCGCGACGGCGCTTGTGCTGCGCTGCGAGGCGTTTCGGCTGTACGTGCTGCTGGGCGTGCTCGCCGGATTCGGCTTGTACGCGTGCTCATGGGGAATATTCGTTCGCTTTTTGACGAAACGGGTCGGGGGACTGGCCCAAAAAGTCGAAAAAAAGGCAAAAAAATCCGGAACTTTGGCAGGAAAATCGCGCAGCAGACAGAATGATACACATACTATACGCTTTTAATCGTGGAACTTGAGCCGACGGGAGGAATGGGCCATGCGCAAAAAAAAGGTACGGCTGCGGCCTTTTCGGATTCTGTCCGTCGCACTGGGCGGCCTCACGCTGCTCATGCTCTCCCGCTTTCCGGCCAAGGCGGTCAGTTTGGAGCGCCAGCAGGAGCAGCTGGAGACGGCGGCGCAGGCGTATTACGACGTGCAGAGCCGCAACAACCAGCTCGCGACGGAGCTTTCGGAAATCCACACGGAGGACTTTGTGGAGCGCACGGCGCGCCGCGAGTACGGCTACTGCTGGTATGGCGAGACGGTCTACGAGGTGGGCAACCTCGAAGAGTTTGAGCAGGAGCCGGAGTTTGACGTGTACGACGGGGAATAAACAACGGGGAATCGAGAAAATCGTGGAGGGGAGCGCCATGCGTCTTGCCTGCATCGGGATTGGTTCCAACGCCATCCGCCTGCTGATTGCGCAGTGGGAGGGGGACAAGCTGTGCGCCGTTCGCCGCGAGCGCAGGGGAACGCGTCTGTTTGCCGGGCTTGTGAACGGCGCGCTGACCGAAGAGAGCATTCGATCTTCTGTGCAGGCCATTGCGGAGCTGGCGACGCTCGCCCGCCAGGCCGGCGCGCAGGAGATCTTTGTTTTTGCCACGAGCGCCGTGCGCGACGCGTCCAACGGCGAGGCGTTCGTCCGGTGCGCGCAGGCGGCCAGCGGCACGCGCATTGAGGTCATCACCGGCGAGCAGGAGGCCGTGCTCTCCTACATCGGCGCCAGCGAGGGCGGGCGCTGCGGCGTGGTGGACATCGGCGGCGGCTCGACGGAGTTCACCATCGGCGAGGACGGCCGCACGCTGGAGGTGGTGAGCCTGCAGATGGGCGCGGTGCGCATGAGCGCGCAGACGCCCATACACAGCGCGGCGGACTATGCGGCGACGGCGGAACGGTGCATGCACATCATCCGCCGGAACGCGCAGCGGCTGCTCGCCTGCCCGAAGGCGGCGCGCTGGGTCGGCGTCGGCGGCACGATGACGACGCTGGGCGCGATGCAGCGGGGCGTGCCGCTGTTCTTGCCGGAGGTCTGCGAGGGCATGCGCGTCAGCCGCGACGACGTGTGCGCCTGGGGCCGCAGGCTCGCGCGCCTGCCGCTGGAGGACAGACGGCGCATCGTGGGGCTGATGCCCCAGCGCGCGGATATCATCCCCAGCGGCTTGGCCATCCTGGAGGCGGCGATGCGCGTCTTTGACATAGAGGCGATGACGCTCTCGGCGCACGGCAACATGGACGGATTCCTCAAGAAAAAATTTGCAGAAATGTATTGACAGATGCCGATCTGTGCGATATAATGGTCAATGTCGTCAGAACGACTCAGACATCGCGGGATGGAGCAGTCTGGCAGCTCGTCGGGCTCATAACCCGAAGGTCGTAGGTTCAAATCCTACTCCCGCAACCAATTTGGCTCAATAGCTCAGCTGGCTAGAGCGTCCGGTTCATACCCGGCAGGTCGATGGTTCGAATCCGTCTTGAGCCACCAAAAGCGTTCAGGTGAAAAGCCTGAGCGCTTTTTTTATTGCCGCAGCGCGGCAGGCTCCGGCCTCGGACGCCCTCCCCCGGCGCATGCGCCGGAGGAGGATGATTGCATATGAAAAGCGGCGAAATGGACGCAA